>JANXXA010000526.1 GCA_025350885.1 Phenylobacterium sp. | reverse complement strand
TGCGCCGTTCCGGCACGCTGGCCGAGTTCCCCGACTGCGTGGCCGCGCGGTCGCTCAAGCACCTGAGGGAGCTCACCGCCCGGGTCGAGGCCGGCGAGCGCGCCATCGTGCTGTTCGTCATCCAGCGGACCGACTGCGACGCCTTTGCCGCCTGCGCCGACCTTGACCCCGCCTTCGCCGTCGCGCTGGAGGCCAGCGCCAACTCAGGGGTTGAAGTCCTCGTCTACGCCTGCCGGCTGACGCTCAGCACCGTTGAAATCGCGCATCGAATCCCATGGGTTCGTCGGAGGGCGTCGCTGGCGCCCCGTGGCGACTCGGGCGACTTGACGAAGGTCGGCGCCCATGGGTTCCTGAATTCCGGTTCGTCGGAGGTGCTGGAACCATGACGCGGACAGGGTGGCGTGACGTTTGGATGGCCCGCTCGTGACAGCCCAAGCCGGCGGGTCTCTCGTGACCGTGGCGGCCCGGCCCGAGGCGCTGGTGCTGGATCTTGCGAGCACCGCCGTTCTGGTCATCGACATGCAAAACGATTTCGGATCCCCAGGCGGGATGTTCGCGCTGGCGGGCATCGATATCTCCGGCATTCACGCCGCCGTGGCCCGCACCGCCCTGGCCTTGGCGGCGGCGCGCGAGGCGGGGCTGCCGATAATCTACCTGAACATGGCCTTCCAGGCCGACCTATCGGACGCGGGCGGCCCAGCCGCGCCGAACTGGATCAAGCACAAACCGCTGCGCGCGGGGATGGCTACAACGGCGCCTGACGGCAGCGCCAGTCGCATCCTGATCCGTGATACCTGGAACACCGAGGTCGTTGCGGACTTGAAGCCGTGCCCAGGTGACACGGTGATCTACAAGAGCCGGTTCAGCGGGTTCTTCAACACCGGCCTGGACGACGTGCTCAATCGCCTGTCGATTCGTCAGCTTGTCGTCACCGGATGCACGACCAGCGTCTGCGTGGAATCGACAATCCGCGACGCCATGTTCCGCGATTATCCCTGCCTGTTGTTGGAAGACTGCACGGCTGAACCGATCGGCGCCGGGCTGTCGCGGAGCAACCATGAGGCCTCGCTTCTCACCATCGAGACCCTGCTCGGTTGGGTCTGCGATTCCGCCAGCTTCATTCAGGCCCTCGCGACGCGGCCGTCGCCGAAACGGTCTTGATGGAGCGCGGTAAGGCCGGGTTGAATTTTCGTGCTATCGTTGCAACTTGAGGGGCTGATCCCCAGAGACTCCTGCACCATGGCCAACACCGACACCTCCACCCTCGACGACGCCGACCACCGCACCGGCCAGATCAAGGTCCACACCGCCGCCGATTTCGCCGGCATGCGGGTCGCCGGCAAGCTGGCGGCCGAATGCCTGGACATGTTGACCCCGCACGTGGTGCCGGGCGTGGTTACCGACCAGCTGGACACGCTGGCGCGCGAGTTCATCCTCGACCACGGCGCGATCCCCGCCTGCCTGGGCTATCGCGGCTATACGAAGACCACCTGCATCTCGCCCAACCACGTCGTCTGCCACGGCATCCCGGGTGAGCGGGCCCTGCGCGAAGGCGACATCGCCAACATCGACGTCACCGTCATCGTCGACGGCTGGCACGGCGACACCAGCCGCATGTACGGGGTGGGGCCCGTGGCTCCCCGGGCGAAACGCCTGATTGACGTGACCTATGAGGCCATGGAGCGCGGTCTCGCGTCCGTCCAGCCCGGCGCGCGCACCGGCGACATCGGCTTTGCCATCCAGGCCTACGTGGAGAGCATGCGCTGCTCCGTGGTCCGCGACTTCTGCGGCCACGGCCTTGGCCGGGTGTTCCACGACGCGCCCAATATCCTGCACTTTGGCCAGCGCGGCACGGGCGACCTGCTGCGGCCCGGCATGTTCTTCACCATCGAGCCGATGGTCAATCTGGGCAAGTACCAGGTGAAGCTGCTCTCCGACGGCTGGACGGCGGTGACCCGCGACAAGTCGCTGTCGGCCCAGTGCGAACATTCCATCGGTGTCACCGAGACCGGCTATGAGATCTTCACCCTGTCTCCCGCCGGCCTCTACAAGCCGCCGGTGATCAGCGGCTGAAGCTCGGCCTTGCAGCCCGTGCGAAAACGGCTGAGGCTTGCGTGGGACATCGTCATCCGAGGATCGCCATGAACGCCGCCGCCGTGCTCGCCGCGCTTGCCCTGGCCATCCCCGCCGTGCTTGCGCCCGGCATGGTCGGCGCCGACGCGACCGCCACCGGTATCGGCTATATCTGCGGGGCCGAGCGGGCGCCGCTGCACAGCGGGCCGCAAGCCGCGGTGATGCTGGCGGGCGTCGGCAATGGCGCCTCGCCGGCCGACACAAGGATCCCCGAGGCCCAGGCCTGGTACGATGAGGGCCTCAACCTCTACCACGCGTTCAACCACCGCGAGGCCAGCGCCGCATTTGCCAAGGCCGCCGCCCTTGACCCGGCCTGCGCGCTTTGTGAATGGGGCGTGGCGCTGGGGCTCGGCCAGACGCTGAACTATGGAGTCACCCCGCAACAGACCGCACTGGCGCTGATCCACGCCGAACGCGCGCTTGCGCTGCTGAAGCCCGGCGATGCCCGCGCCCAGGCGCTGATCGCGACGCTGCTGGTCCGCTACGGCCAGGAGACGCCGCTGGGCAAGCGCGACACGCTCTACATGCAGGCGATGGAGGACCTGGCTCACCGCTATCCCGGCGACGACCAGATCGCCGACCTGGCGGCCCACGCCCTGCTGATCCCCGCCCGCCACGACGACTATTCAGGCGTGGCCCGCGCCGAGGCGATCCTGCGGACCGTGCTGGCGCGCCGGCCCGACGACACCGCCGCCATCCACTACGACATCCACGCCACCGAGTTCGCCGGTCATCCGGCTGAGGCCCTGCCCTACGCCGACCGGCTGGCGAGCCTGGCCCCCGGCGCCAGCCACCTGGTGCATATGGCCGCCCATACCCTGATGCATGTGGGCCAGTATGAGCGGGTGGCCACGGTCAACGCCGCGGCGCTGAAGGTCGACGCCGACGTCGAAGTCAGGATGGACTACGCCGGGCCGCTCTCCAGTCAGATCTACTATCTTCACAACTATACCTTCGGCCTGGCGGGCGCGTTGATGGCCGGCGACGGGCCGTTGTCGCTGAAATACGCCGACCATGCGCGGGTCGCCTTTCCGGCCGCCTTCGACACGGCGATGATCGTGCTGCCGGCCGGCGCCGATCGGCCCGCAAAGGCCTCGGACCGCCGCGCCACCGCCGACGCTCGCGCGCTGGTCGCCTATGGCCGCTTCGCCCCCGCCAGGGCGCTGGCGCTGCCCGAGGACCCTTCGCAGCCGCGCATCGTCAGGCTCTACCGCCACTACGCGCGGGGCGAGGCGCTGGCCGCGCGGGGCGAGCGCTGGGGCGTGCGGCGCGAGGCCGAAGCCATCGCGGTGCTGGGGGCCGAGGCGGAGAAAGCCCACGAGACCGCCACCGTCGACATTGCCGCCATCGCCGGCGACGTGCTGTCGGGTCGCGCAGCGATGATCTCTGGCCGGGCAGAGACGGCAGCCACCCTCTTTGGCCGCGCCGCGGCCCGCCAGGAGAAGGCGTTCGCGGTGAAGGACAACTTCGATCCGCCGCCCTGGTGGTATCCGGTGCGCCGCAGCCTGGCCGCCGCCGACCTGCGCGCCGGCCGGGCCGCCGATGCGGCGCGCGAGGCCAGCGCCAGCCTCGCCGGATGGCCGCAGGACGCGCTGGCGCTCCGGGTTCTAGGCGCCGCCGAGGCGCGGCTGGGCCAGACCAAGGCCAGCCGTCAGCACTTGGCGCTAGCCCGCAGCGCCTGGCGCGGCGACTTGGCGAAGGTCCCCATCGACCTGACCTGAAACGCCCTTGCCAAATGGGAACGCATGGGGAACAGTGCGGACCCATGGACCTGCCCATTGCCGTTGAGGACGCCGGCCCTCGGCCCGACCTGTGGCTGACAGCCCGGCGCGCGCCAAAGGTGCGGCCGCACTACGCTGGTCATCGCGACCGCCTGCGCGAGCGCGCGCTGGTCGGTGGGCTGGCGGCCATGCCCGACTACGAGCTCCTCGAACTGCACCTGTTCCGCTCGATCCCGCGCGGCGACGTCAAGCCGCTGGCCAAGCAGCTGCTGGCCCGCTTCGGCTCGCTGGGCGGCGTGCTGGGCGCCACGGTTGCGGACCTGAAGACCGTCAAGGGCGTCGGCGATGCCCTGGCCCTGGACCTGAAGCTGCTGCA
>JANXXA010000521.1 GCA_025350885.1 Phenylobacterium sp. | reverse complement strand
GGCCATGGCCAATGTGCCGCTGGACGCGCGGGGCACGACCTTCGCGGGCCTGATCAACCAGGTCTATCCGGACCTGAAGATCCAGCACTTCCACCATGCGGGCAATTCCTCCGGCGTCGTCGATGGCTCCGGCGCGGTGCTGCTCGCCTCCCCGGCCTATGCGGCCAAGCATGGCCTGAAAGCGCGCGCCCGGGTCGTGGCCATGGCCAACATGGGCGATTCACCGACGCTGATGCTCAACGCCCCCGTCCCGGCGGCGCGCAAGGTGCTGGCCAAGGCCGGCCTGACCGTCGACGACATCGACCTTTGGGAAATCAACGAGGCCTTCGCGGTGGTGGCCGAGAAGTTCATCCGCGACCTCAAGCTCGACCGCGAGAAGGTCAATGTGAACGGCGGCGCCATGGCGCTCGGCCACCCGATCGGGGCCACCGGCGCCATCCTGATCGGCACCATGGTCGACGAGCTGGAACGCCGCGGCGCCAGGCGCGGCCTGATCACCATGTGCGCCGCCGGCGGCATGGCCCCGGCGATCATCATCGAACGGGTGTGACCTCAAGCGGGCCTGACCTCCCGCCTCGCATTCCAGGAGGCTTGGCATGGGCATTTCGGCACTGAAGCTTGATAGCGACGCGGTCGATGTGCAGACGACCGACCTGGTTTTGCACGTCGTTCTGGCGGACGGGCGAGAACTCGACGCGCCGCTGGAATGGTTCCCAAGGCTAAGGGACGCCACCCCGGAGCAGCGCAACCACTGGCGGCTGATCGGCGGCGGCCAGGGAGTCCATTGGCCCGACATCGATGAAGACATCGTCGTAGCCACGCTGCTGCGGTCGAGCTGACGTGGGTTTGTCGGGGAACCCGCCGGATTGATCCCATGACCCCGGACGCCGACAACCTCAATGAGATCGCCACCCTGCGGATCGAACTGCTTGGCGCCAATCCGCCGATCTGGCGACAGCTCGAGGTCCCGACCTCGATCACGCTCAAGGTCCTGCATGACGTCGTCCAGGCGGCGATGATCTGGGACGATCAGCATCGGTGGGAACTGCGCCTGGGAAAGCAGCGGTATGGCCCGCCCATCTCCGGCGGCGACTGGGGCGGGCCGCCCACGATCAAGGCCGAGAGCATCCGCCTGCGGGAGATCCTCAAGCCTCGCAAGACCGTCCTCGACTACCTGTACGACTTCGGCGACAGCTGGGAACATCAGCTCACGTTCACCGACGTCCGCCTCGGCGACCCGGATGTCGAATATCCGCGCCTGACCGACGGCGAGCGAGCAGCCCCGCCCGAAGACTGCGGCGGGCTACCCGGCTACTACGACACCCTCGACGTCCTTGCCGATCTCAAGCACCCTGGCCACGCCGAGGTCGCGGAATGGTTCGACGACTACGACCCCGATTTCGTCGACGAAGAAATCATCGGCTTCGCGCTCAGCCGCATCGCGCGCCGCCGCAACGCCGCCAAGGCGACCGCCCGCAGGAAGCCGAAGACGGGAGGGCGTTCCGTGACAGGCCCCAATGAATGACGTCCTTCCAAACTCTGTTCGATACGTCAAAAATGGTCGGGGCGGTCGATGGTGGGAATCCGCTAGGACAAATAATGAACTTCATGCCGGTTGGCCGGAAGTGCCGGTCGAGCTACTCCGAGCGGCCGACCTTGCCAAGATCGAGCCGTGGGTTCGATCACCTCCCGGAGGCAAGGCGGGCACAACGCAGGATTTCAAAGCCCTATGCACCCTCCTGGATCGGCCGAGCCAGCATATCTGGGTCACGTTCCAAGGGGGCCGAATGTGGTGGTGCACGGTCCTGGACGAGGTTCGGACCAACCCTGGCGCCGCCTCCGAGAATCTGGGGCATTTTTGGCTTAATTGCGCGCGCCCGTGGAGCGACTGGTCGGTCGACGGTTTGCGGCGTCTGGAGAAGAGCGAGCTACCCGGCAACGTTACCGCGGTTGCGGGATTTCGAGCCACTGTCTGCAAGCCAGGGGCGTCGGCAGAAATCCTCCGCATCATTCGAAATGAAGTGGATCAAGACGCGCATCTCGCCACACTTGCGCGCCGCGCATACGAGGACGCTGTGCGTAGGTTGGTCGCGCGGCTTGATCCCAAGGACTTCGAAATACTGATCGATCTGATCCTGTCGCGCACTGGTTGGGCCAGACTGGCGAAAATTGGAGGAGTGCGGGCCGACATAGACATTGAGGTCGAGAACGCCGCCCTCGACGAGATTGCCTTCGTACAGGTCAAGAGCTCAGCCTCTCAAGCCACGCTGAGCAAGTGCATCTCCGACTTTGAGGCTCAAAGCGGCCGGTATGCGCGCATGATTTTCGCTGTTCACTCTCCTGACGGGGAGCTGACGCCGCGCCGGACGCGTTGGCCTGTCCAAGTTTGGGCGGGTGATCGTATCGCTGAACTCGTCGTAAGACATGGCCTCGGCGATTGGGTCGCCAAGCGCCTCTAGGCCGTGCTGCCCTTCCGACAGGATGGTTTCAGACATGGACCGTCGGCTTCCACCGCGTGGCGCGGCGCTGATCACCCCGCCAGCGGCGCGTGGTTCAGCCTGGGCAGGACGTGGCGGGCGAAGAGGTCGCATTCGGCCTGGTGCGGATAGCCGGAGAGGATGAACGCCTCGATGCCCAGGGCCTGATAGGCCTGGAGCTTCGCCAGCACCTGGTCGGGGTCGCCGACGATGGCGGCGCCGCAGCCGGAGCGGGCGCGGCCGATCCCGGTCCACAGGTTCTCCTCCGCATAGCCGTCGTCGCTGGCCGTCGCGCGCAGTTCGGCCTGGCGGCGGACGCCGGCGGAGGTCGAGTCCAGCGACTTGGCGCGGATCGCCTCGCCGGTGGGGGCGTCGAGGCGCGACAGCAGCCGGTCGGCGGCGGCGCGGGCAGCTTCCTCGGTCTCGCGGACCACCACATGGACGCGGTATCCGAACCTGAGCTTGCGGCCGCGCCGGGCGGCCCGCGCGGTCAGGTCACCGATGATCTCCGCCACCGCGGTCATCTTGTCGGGCCACATCAGATAGACGTCGCAGCCTTGCGCGGCGGCCTCTCGGGCATCCTCCGACAGGCCGCCGAAATAGAACGGCGGGCAGCGGCCGGAGACGGTGCGCAGGCGCGGCGGATCGACCTTGATCCTGTAGAACTCGCCATCGACATCGATCGCCTCGCCGTTCAGCTGGGCGCGCAGCAGGGCCATCACCTCGACCGTGCGGCGATAGCGCGGGGCGCTGGCCAGGGTCTCGCCCGGCAGGTCGGACGAGATGATGTTGACGGTCAGCCGGCCGCCCAGCATCTGGTCGATGGTGGCCAGCTGGCGGGCCAGTTGCGGGGGCCATATCTCGCCGGTGCGGATGGCGGCCAGCAGGCGCATGCGCTTGAGCAGCGGCGCGATGCCGGCGGCGAAGGCCAGGGTGTCGATGCCGAGCGCATAGCCCGACGGCAGCAGGATGTTGTCGAAGCCGCCCTTCTCCGCCGTCAGCGCGATGTTGCGACAGTGCTCCCAGCTCGACTGCAGGGCGGCGTCCGGCACGCCCAGGAACTCGTAGTCGTCATCGCAGAGGGCGGAGAACCAGGAGACTTCGCACGGCGTGGCGGTCACGGCAGGGGCTCTCCTCGGGCGGCGGTCAGGACGGCGTACCATTCGGGTCGGGTGAAGCTGACGGCCAGCGCCTGGGCGGCCTCGGCGATGCGCGCCGTCTGCTGCGAGCCGACGATGGGGATCGGCCGGGCGGGATGGCGCAGCAGCCAGGCGTAGGCGGCCACGGGGCGCGAGACGCCGTTGGCCTTGGCGACAAAATCCAGGGCCTCGCGGACCGCCTGGGCGCGGGGATCAGCGGCGGTGGCGGCATGCCGCGGGTCGCCCTCGCCCAACCGGCCCTGAGCCAGGGGCGACCAGGCCAGGACTCCCATGCCGGTGGCCAGCGCCTGGTCCAGCGTGCCGTCCGTGAGCGGGCCGATGGCCAGGGGCGAGAACTCGATCTGGATGCAGGCAATGGGGAACCCCAGGTGCGCCTGCAACGCCGCGGTCTGGGCGGCGGTGTGGTTGGAGACCCCGATCTCGCCGATCTTGCCCGCCCTTCGCAGGCCGCTCAGCGTCTCGGCGACCTCGCCTGGATGGGCCAGGCTGTCGGGGCGATGAATCTGCCACAGGTCAATGCGTTCGACCCCCATCCGGGTCAGCGACGCCTCGACCGCGCTCACCAGATAAGCCGGGCTGGAGTCGTAGGGCGTGCCCATGACGATGCCGCCCTTGCTGGCCAGCACAAAGCGGTCGCGCAAGTGCGGAGCGGCTTTCAGCACCCGGCCCAGCAAGGCTTCGGCGGCGCCGAACGGCTCGCCATTGTCGGGGCCATAGATGTCGGCGGTGTCTAGCAAGGTCATGCCGGCGGCCAGCGCGGCCTCGACGCGGCCTTGCGCGGCGGCTGCGTCGTCGCCGCGGAAGCGCCACATGCCCCAGGCCAGCGGTGAGACTTTCAGGCTGGTCTTCCCCAGCGCGAACGGTGCATTCAACGGCGGTGCGGTCATGAGGCTCGGCTTCCAGGATCGTGGCGGACAGACATCGCGGAAAGATCAGTCAAGATGACCAACAGCGTGCGGTTCGGGATCGTCGGCTCAGGCATGATGGGTCGCGAGCACATCCGCAACCTCCTGCTGTTTCCGCAGGTCGAGATCGTCGCCCTGGCCGATCCGACGCCGACGTCGCTGGCCTCCGCGGCGGCCGAGGCCCGGGGCCAGACGCCGCGGCTGTTCGACAGTCCCCAGGCCATGCTGGCCGCGGGCGGGCTCGACGCGGTGATCGTCGCCTCGCCCAACTATACCCACCGCCAGGTGCTGGAGCCGCTGTTCGACGCCGGCGTGAACATCCTGTGCGAAAAGCCGCTGTGCACCACGCTCGAGGACGCCCGCTGGGCGGCGGCGCGGGCGGCGAGCCACAAGGCGGTGTTCTGGACCGGCATGGAATACCGCTTCATGCCCCCGGCCGCGGCGTTCATCGACCAGGTGCGGGCCGGACGCATCGGCCGACTGGTGATGCTGTCGATCCGCGAGCACCGCTTTCCGTTCCTGGAAAAGGTCGGCGACTGGAACCGGTTTTCCCGCAACACCGGCGGAACCATGGTCGAGAAATGCTGCCACTTCTTCGACCTCATGCGGCTGATCGTCGGGGCCGAGCCGGTGCGCGTCTATTGCTCCGGGGCCATGGACGTCAACCATCTGGACGAACGCTATGGCGGCGAGACCCCGGACATCATCGACAACAGCTACACCATCGTCGATTTCGCCGGCGGCCAGCGGGCGATGCTGGACCTCAACATGTTCGCCGACGGGGCGAAGAACCAGGAAGAACTGGCCGCCGTCGGCGATCTCGCCCGGCTCGAAGCCCTGATCCCCGACAGCGACCTGGTCTATTCGCCGCGCGTCGGCTTCCGGCAGCCCAAGCAGGTGCAGACCACCCACGTCGCGGTCGATCAGGCGGCGCTCGACGCCGGGTCGCACCATGGGGCCACCTACTATCAGCTGGACGCCTTCCTTCGCGCCGTGGCGGGCCAGGGCCCGGTAATGGTCACTGCCGACGACGGCCTGCGCGCCGTCGCCATGGGCGCCGCCGCCGAGCTCAGCGCGCGAGAGAAACGCGTCGTCGCGATGGCGGAATTCGGACTCTGATCAGAAGTCCTTGCGCAGCGTCGCGCCCCAGTAGCGGTCGTTGTCGCGCGGCACGAAGCGCACGACGCCGGCCACCGAGCCATAGCCGACCAGCGGCGAATAATGCTCGTTGGAGATGTTCTTGACCACGCCGCGCACCTGCCAGCCGTTGCTGACGCCCAGGAGCGCGATGCCGGCGTTCCAGATGCCATAGGCCTTCTGGACGGTGTCCGGAGTCTCGGCCAGGGAATACTGGGTCTTGTCCTTCCAGCTGTAGTCGGTGGACAGCTGCAGGTCCCAGTCGGAGCTCAGGTGGGCGGTGTAGTCGGCGTCCACATGGACCTTCAGCTTCGGCGCGAAGGGCAGCGGCTGCCCGTTGATGTTGCAGCTCACCGGCGAGCCGGTAGGGCAGGTGAAGCTGTCGACCTTGGCGTCGGTGCGCGCGAAAGAGAAACCCAGGCGCAGGGCGTCTGTCGGGCGGGCGGAAAAGTCGCCCTCGATCCCCCTGGACGAGACGCTGCCGGCATTGATCAGGCGGGTGACGAACCCGCCGGCGACGATGTCGGTGAAGTTGGCCTGATAGTTCTCGAATTTGGTGTCGAAGATCGCCACCGCGCCGGAGAGCCGGCCTTGCAGCAGGCTGCCCTTGATGCCGATCTCGGCCGATGTGGAGGTCTCGGGCTTCAGCGCGATCTCGTCCAGCGCCTGCATGTTGAAGAAGGTGTTGAACGCCGGGCCCTTATAGCCGCGCGAATAGGTGGCGTAGACCATCGAGTGGTCGTTCAGATCGAACTGTACGCCCGCACGACCACTCCAGCTGTCCTTGCTCGTCGAGCCCTGGCTGGAATGGAACGGCCGGATGCCGGTCAGCGCCACCGCCGTGGTGGCGACGCGGATGTGATAGTAATCCAGCTCGTCGCGGATCAGCCGCGCGCCCAGGATGCCGCGGAACCGGGGCGTAAAGTTGAGGTTGCCTTCGCCATAGGCGGCATAGTTGCGCGCCTTGATCCCGTAGGCCGCCTTGCCGAAGTCCGACAGGACCGCGCCGGCGACCAGCCGCTGCAGGTCGCGGCGATAGACCTCCTTGGTTACCGCGCGCAGATAGTAAACGCCGGCGACATAATCGAAGAAGCCGCCCTTGGGCGAGGTGATCCGGTATTCCGTTGACGTCTGGCTGAACTTCACCAGGCCGTCATCGCGCACGTCGGGGAAGGCCGCGGTCAGGGCCGGCAGGTTGTCGAAGTCGGGGACCTGATGGTTGTTCCAGGTGCGATAGCCGGTGATCGAGGTCAGCACATAGTCGCCCAGCTTCCAATCGGTCTGCAGGCCGATGCCGGCGTTGCGGTCCTTGACCGTCGATCCGATGCTGGCGACTGACGACTTGTTGTCGGCGCTGGCGGTGACGCCATAGCTGGCCAGCAGGGCCGCCAGGCCCGGGTTGGCGCTCACCACATTGGTCGGATAGGCGACCCGATTGGTGGAGGCGAAGACGCCGTTGGGGGCGCTTTCCTTGCCCTGGATATAGTCGGCGCTGAGCGTCACCGTCAGGTTGTCGGAGGGCGTCGCCACCAGCTTGGCCCGCACGCCCGAGTGTTCATAGCCGTTGATCTTGGAGTGGCGCAGCACGTCGTTGACATTGCCGCCAAAGCTGGCGGTGACGCCCGAGATCAGGCCGTTCAGCTTTCCGGCGATGAGCGGTCCGGACACCGAGGCCTTCACCCGGGTCTCGTTGCCCTCATAGTAGGAGGCGTCGACATAGCCCTTGAACTGGTCGCTCGGACCCTTGGTGACGATGTTAATCACGCCGGCCGAGGCGTTCTTGCCGAACAGCGTGCCCTGCGGCCCGCGCAGCACTTCGATGCGCTCGAGGTCCAGCAAGTCGAGGGTCGATTGGCCCGGGCGGCTCAGCACCACGCCATCGATCACCGTGGAGACCGAAGGCTCGACGCCCGGCGAGGTGGTGATCGTGCCGACGCCGCGGATGAACACCGTGCGGTCCTTGTTCGACGCGCCGGTGCGGAAGTCGACGGTGGGCACCGACTGTGAAATGTCCTGCAGGTTGTTGAGGTTCTTACGCGCAAGCTGGTCGCCGCTCAGCGCGCTGAGCGCGATCG
>JANXXA010000507.1 GCA_025350885.1 Phenylobacterium sp. | reverse complement strand
CGGCCTTGGTGTAGGTGACGCAAAGGATGGTCTCGGGTCGAACGCCCGCCAGCAGCAGACGCGCCACCCGGTCGATCAGGGTCTTGGTCTTGCCCGATCCGGCGTTGGCGGTGACGAAGGCCGAGAGGGCGGGATCTGCGGCGATCCGCTGTCGGTCGGCGGGCGAGGCAGCCAGATCGAGGGTCATGTCCCGTCGTCCTCGCCGCTGGTGGACCATTCGAACACCCGGGCCAGGTGATCGTAGTCGGAGCCGCGCGCCTTCACGAACTGCGGCGCCGTTCGCGACAGATATGCGATCGTGGGATCATCATAGACGGCGATCAGGGCTTTCAGCCCTTCCAGCGCCAGGTGGGCGGCGAGTTCGCTGGCCGGTCCGGCCTCGACCCGGGTCTCGACCCTGCCTGCCGGTCGCCGGCCGGTGATCTCCAGATAGGTCAGGTCGCCGGGCTCGAGCGCGGGCAATTGCGGAAAACCGCCGGCCGCCAGGATAGCCGCGGTCAGGGTCAGTTGCGGCGAGAACCCCCTGTCCATCTCCTTCCTGGAGGGCGCCTTGCCGGTCTTGTAGTCGAGGATGTGGCCGAAGCCGTCGGCGGTGGCCTCGATGCGGTCGGCCCGCGCGGTGACGGTGAAGGGACCAGCGGGGGCCTGGAAGGTCAGCGTTCCCTTGAGCTCCACGTGCAGGTCGCGGCCGTCGGCGCGGCGCTCGCGCTCCATCTCGGCGACCCAGGCGGCGGCCTCCCGGGCCAGCGCCTGCTCGCGCGCCAGGGCCTCGCGCGGCAGGCCGGCGGTGGCCAGGGCGTCCACATAGAGCCGCTCGAACACCGCGGCCGTATCCTCCGGCAACGCCTTGGGGTGCAACCGCACGAACTGTTCGAAGGCGCTGTGGATCGCGGTGCCGCGCTCGCGCGCATCGGGCGTCTCGTCGGGGCGGCGCAAGGGATAGAACCGCAGAATGTCGCGGGCCCAGACCGCGTAGGGATCTCGCGTCAGGCCCTCGATGCGGGTCACCGCCAGCTCACGCGGCCGCGCGGAGACTGGCGGGCAGGGCGCGGGACGCGGCGTCGGCTGCGGCGGGCCCTGAGGCGCGTCCAGGCTGCGCGCCCAGTCGAGCACCTGTGGCCGGCCGGGGATCGCCAGGCCGGCGCCCTTGGCCAGGGTCTCCAGCCGCCACAGCCAGCGCGACTTGACCGACGGCGCCCCCTCGCGGCGTTCGGTGTGCAGCAGGATGACCTCGGGCGCACAGGCGGCCTGGGCGAAGTCGTGGGCGGAAAGCCCGATCCGCCGCTCGGGCGAGGGCAGGCCCAGGGTCTCGCGCATGGGTCGCGACAGGAAGGGATCCGTCGGCGCCGCGGCCGGCCAGACCCCCTCCTCCAGCCCCGCTAGCACCAGCCGGTCGGCGCGCACCAGCCGGGCCTCGATCGCCCCCAGGATGCGCAGGCGCGGATGGCTGGCGCCGCCCGCCCGCACCGTCTCCCCGGCCATCAGCCGCTGCAGCAGTTCAGCAAAGCCCCGGGGGCTGGCCGGCGGCAGTTGATCGGCGTCCAGGATCAACCCGCTCAGCAGCCGGGCGGTGGCCTCGCCGCCATGGCCGGCCCACAGGTCACCTGTTGCTCCCTCGCCATCTGCGGCCAGGGCTTCCATCGCCGCGGCCGTGCGGCGCGCGGCCCGCGCCACCGGATCGACCTCGTCGATCCAGGCCAGCGTCCCCAGCACGACCTCCAGGCGCTCGGCCAGGGGCAGGGCCTCGGGAACCTTGGCAAGTCGGGCCTTCAACGCCGCCCAGTTTCGCGCACGCGGGCCGCGCAGGGCGGCCCGTTCCAGGGCCTGGCAATCGCCGGGCCGCGCCAGCGGGTGCTTCAGCAAGCCCAGCAGGGTGACCGGGTCCAGCGGATCAACCGCTGCCCGCGCCACCAGCGCGGCCAGGATCGCGCAGGATGATCCCGCCAGGCTTTCCCCGGCCGAGGAGTCGGGGACCACGCCCCAGCGCGCCAGCTTGGCGGTCACCCGACGCGCCAGCACCTGGTCGGGGGTCACCAGCGCCGCCGTGCGACCCGGCGTCTCCAGGGTCTCGCGCAGCAGCAGGGCGACCACCGTAGCGGCCTCTTCCTCGGTGCGGGTGCTGATCGCCGACAGCCCCTTCAGTCCTTCGGCGATAGGATCGATATCCGGCGTCCCGCCTTCCTCGCGAAGTCCGCTGATCACCCTCAGCCAGTCGGCGGTCTCCTCGGCCGGGCGCAGCGCCTCATTGACGATCCGCTGGCGCCAGCGGCCCGCCAGGTCCGGGCGGCTTGAAGCGGGCCATACGGCGATCCCGCCCCTGTCCACGCCGGCGCGGTCCAGCAGGCGCTTCAGCGCCCCTTGCGGATGCTGAACATCGACCTTGGCCCAGGCGGTGTCGGCCAGGTTCTGGTCCAGTCCCGGCAGCACCACGCAGCCCTGCGGGGCGGCGGCGATGGCGATCAACAGGTCGCGGGTGGCCGGCGCCGTGCCGGTGGAGCCGGCGGCCACGATCACCCCGCGCGGCGGGGCCTTCGTCCACTGTTCGGCCAGTCGCCGCACCAGTTGTACCCGGCGTTCGCTGATGTCCATAACCCCCAGGGCCGTCAGCCGTTGCGGCCAGTCGGCCAGGGCCGCCTCGAGGAACAGGCGCGAGACCTGCCAGTGCTCGGCCATCTCCGCCTCGACCAGGTCGGCCAGCCCCGCCTCGATCGTAACCTCCTCGATCTGCAGGCCGTCAAGGAGACCGGCCAGGGCGTCGGCCATCTCCAGCGCCGCGGCGGCGGTCAGCTCGCGGCCCGGCAACAGGTCCCAGTGGTTGGCCGCCAGACGGGTGAGCTCGAATCGGCGCTTGAGCGGGTCGATGGCCGGCGGCAGGTCGAGCGCCAGATCGCCCGGCTCAAAGGGCGGCTCGCCGCCATCGAGATCGCCCAGCGGACGCATCTGCGGCGGCAGTATGGCCCGGCCGCCGGCGACTCCCACGAAGGCGTCCGCCAGAGCCCGCGCGCCGCGCCGTGTCGGGGTCAGCACCACCGCCTGCGACAGCGCTTCCGGGCCTTGCGGGGCCAAGGCGTCATAGAGACCCCGAGCCAGGTCCTGGGCGAACGGCCGGTGCGCGGGAACGGTGAACCAGCGCGGCTCCGGCGCCGTCAGGAAGGCGCTCATTCCAGCCTCGCCGCGGCGGCATCGCGGGCGGCGGGATCGCCCACATGCATCCAGAAGGCGTCCATCGCCACCCCGTGCAGCCGGCCCCGCGCCTGCAGCGAGCGCCAGATCGGCAGGATCGGGAAGGCCGGCTGGGCGTGGCCGTCGAGAACCTGCGGCTTGAGGATGGCGAAGCCGACGTTGGCGAACGGCGTGACCACGTCGGGCGACGCCGAATGGGTCAGTTCGCCGCGCGCGTTCATCAGGAACCCCTGCGGCCCTTCGAAACCTATCCCTTCGCCGCGCCGCACCAGCAGCAGCAGGAGGTCCATCCGCGCCGGATCCCAGGCGCATTTCAACGCCTCGAGCGCTGGCGCGCCACGCTCCAGCCAGAGCGAATCGATGTTGGCGACGAAGATCGGCGCCTCGCCCAGCATGGCGCGCGCATGCTGGATGCCGCCGCCGGAATCCAGCAGTCCGGCGCGCTCGTCGGAGATCATGATCTCCAGGTCGTGGCGCAGGCTCAGGTGCGCCTCCACCTGATCGGCGAAATGATGCACGTTGACCACGGCCCGCTCGACGCCGGCCGCCACCAGCTTGTCGAGAACCCGGTCGATCAGCGTCCGCCCGGCGACGGGGACGAGGGCCTTGGGTCGGGCGTCGGTCAGCGGGCGCATCCGCGTCCCCAGGCCCGCAGCCAGCACCATGGCGGTGGTCGGCCCCGGCGTCACGCTCGCGCCTCGGGCGGCACATGCCGGTCGAACCAGCCGCGCAG
Source organism: Phenylobacterium sp. (assembly GCA_025350885.1). GTDB lineage: Bacteria > Pseudomonadota > Alphaproteobacteria > Caulobacterales > Caulobacteraceae > Phenylobacterium. The sequence continues at coordinate 1,086 of JANXXA010000507.1, read as the reverse complement.
CCCCGCCAGGGTAGGGTCGGCGAGGTCGCGTTCCAGATAGCGCCAGGTGCGCGGCATGAAGCTCTTGTATTGCGCCCGGCCCAATAGAGCCTGGCGGGCGAACACCCGGCCCAGGATGCGCGCGGCGTTGGAGGCGGCGAGCGCGCGGTAGTCGCGGAGAAAAGCTTCCCGGTCCTGGTCCGGCCGGGCGCGCAGATACCGCTCCAGCATCGCGCTCTCCAGCTCGGGCGCGACGTCGCGGCGGGCGTCCTGCAGCAGGTGGGTCAGGTCCCAGGCCGGGTGCGCCCGCAGCGCGTCCTGGAAATCCAGCAGGCCGACCCGCGCTGCGTCGCGCCTGTCGGGAAGCCAGAGCAGGTTCTGGGCATGATAGTCGCGGTGACAGAACACCCCGGCCCCGGCTTCGCCGCGCACCCATACCGGCGCCCAGAGCGCATCCCATTCGGCCACGACGGCGGGGTCAAAGGTGGCCAGGCCGGCGAACTTCGGCCACCAGTTCAGGAAGGTGTCGGTGGCGGTTTTGAGCGCCAGGGTGTCGTAGGTGAGCAGCGGCCAGTTCAGGCCCTGGGCCTGCAGCAGGTCCGGCGGCGGGTGCGCGTGCAACTGGACCTGCACATCAACGGCGGCCTCGTAGAGCGGCGTCTCCGCCAGGCCGGCGGCCATCAGGCTCGCGAACAGCCCGTCGCCCAGATCCTCCAGGACGGCCAGCCCGGCGTCGACGTCGAAAGCCTGCACCACGGGCGCCGAGAGGCCCTGCTCGCGCAGGTAGTCTGCGGTGGTGACGAAGGCCGCGATGGAGCCGGCCGCCAGCCGGGCGGCGGCGTTGTAGCCCAGCGCCAGGCGCTCGGCGTTGCTGGCCCCGGGCGGACAGATCGGCGTCTCCAGCACGGGCGGCTGGTCCATCAGAATCAGCGGGGGGCCACCTGCCCGGTACAGCCGCTCATAGCTGCGCGTCGACGCGTCCCCGGCCAGCGGCTCGCGCCGCGCCGAGGCCAGCCCGTGGTCCGCCAGGAACCGGGCCTTCGTCGCCTGACGTTCAGAGCTCAATCCAGCGTCCCTATGCTGCGGCCTTGCCAGGCGCCGTGCGGC
>JANXXA010000498.1 GCA_025350885.1 Phenylobacterium sp. | reverse complement strand
GGTTCGCCCGGGTCAAGGAGCGTCCGAGCGCCGCGGCCAGCGCCTGATCGACGCCTGCTTGTGCGATCACAGCGCCCAGGCGCGGCCGATCTCCTTGAGCGGGACGCAGCCGTAGTAGGGACCGGGGATCGGGTCATAGCGCAGGGCCACCGTCGCCCCCGGTTTGGACGTGAAATAGCCGATGGTGATCAGCTCCCGCAGCGTCAGGAAGAACGGCCGCTGGCTGGCCCCTGAGCTGTCGTAGCCGGCCAGGATTGCTGTCTGCTGGGCCGGGGTGAGGTCGGCGAAGGCGCTGCCGTGCGCCGCGCGGGCGTCGGTGTCCAGGCCGTCGAGGCCGCCGCGCAGCCGGGCCGCCTGGGCTTTGTCGCACCAGCCTGCGATGGCGCGGTCAACGAATTGCGGAACGCCCGCGGCCCGCGCGCCGGGCGTGTCGGTGGCCGGCATGATCTGTTCGGCGGCGGCGTCCAGGGCGCGCGCCTGCGCCGGCGTCAGGGCGACGGCCGCCCACACCACCGCCTGGGCCAGCCCCTGCGCCGCGACCGGTTGCGCCAGGCCGAACGACAGCACCCCCATGGTCAAGGCAAAGCCGGTGAAGGCCTCGCGCCGATTTGGCCCGGCTGAGGTGGCCATCAGAGGTCTCCCCTTCGACGCTGGCTCACCGCATGGTCCACCGCGCGCGCGGTCAGCGCCATGTAGGTCAGCGACGGGTTCACGCAGGAGGCCGAGACCATCGCCGAGCCGTCGGTAACGTAGACGTTGGGACAGCCATGCACCTGATTGTGGGCATTGAGCACCGAGGTCTTCGGATCGCGTCCCATGCGCGCGGCGCCCATCTCGTGGATGCCGTTGCCGGGTGAATAGCCGGCGTCGTACCCGCGCACATTCTTGAAGCCCGCCGCCTCCAGCATCTCGGCGGCAGCGACCTGCATGTCGCGGCGCATGGCGTGCTCGTTCTCGCGGATCGAGACATCCAGGCTGAGCGTCGGCAGGCCGTGCTGATCCTTCACGGCGTGGTTGAGCGTCGCGCGGTTGTCGGCATAGGGCAGGGTCTCGCCGAAGCCGCCCAGCCGGATCGCCCAGGGTCCGGGCTGGCTGAGCGCGGCCTTGCGCCCGGCGCCGAAACCGGCGGCGTTGCGGTTCCAGCCGGTGCGCCCCGCCCCGCCCTGATAGCCGAAACCACGGGTGTAGTCGCCGCGCGCGCTGGCCTTGTCGCCAAGGTTGCGGAACCGGGGCACATAGATGCCGTTCGGTCGCCGGCCCGAATAGTACATCTCCTGATAGCCCGGCGCGTCGGCGCTGGCGCCCACCCCCAGGTGGTGGTCCATCAGGTTGCGGCCAAGCTGGTCGCTGTCGTTGCCGAAGCCGTTGGGGAACCGCTTGCTGGTGGAGTTCAGCATCACCCAGGTTGTATTCAGCGTCGAGGCGCAGAGGAACACCACCTCGGCATAGAACTCGGTCTCCTCGCCGGTGTTGGCGTCAAGCACGCGGACGCCCCGCGCCCTGCCCTTGGCCGGGTCGAAGATCAGCGAGGTGACGATCGAGGCGGGGCGGATCTTCAGGTTGCCGGTGCGCTCAGCTGCCACCAGGGTCGCCGAGTTCGACGAGAAATAGGCCCCGAACGGGCAGCCGCGCATGCACATGTTGCGGTGCTGGCACTGGCCGCGGCCCAGCGCCTTCTGTTCCTCGGTCGGCGCGGTCAGGTGGGCGGCGCGACCCATGGTCACCCGCCGCTCCGGGTAGCGGGCCTCGGACCTGGCCTTGAACGCCAGTTCCACGCAGTTCATTTCCATCGGCGGCTGAAAGACCCCGTCGGGCAGGTGCGGCAGGCCCTCCGCCTGGCCGCTGACGCCGATGAAGCGCTCGACATAGTCATACCAGGGCGCGAGCTCCGGATAGCGGATCGGCCAGTCGATGCCGACGCCTTCGCGGGCGTTGGCCTCGAAGTCGATCGGTGCGTGCCGGTAGCACTGGCGGCTCCACAGCAGCGACCGGCCGCCGACTTGGTAGCCGCGGATCCAGTCGTAGGGCTTGGTTTCAGTATAGGGATCCTGGTCGTCGCGGACGAAGAAGTGCTTGGTGTATTCGGTGAGCGCGTAGCCGGTGCGGTTCTGCACCGGGTAGTGGGCCTTGACCTCGTCCGGCGGCAGCCGGCCTCCAGGATATTGCATGTCCCACGGGTCGGTCATGGCGGTGGGATAGTCGGTGATGTGGCGGACCATCGGTCCGCGCTCCAGCACCAGGGTCTTCAGCCCCTTTTCGGTCAGTTCCTTGGCCGCCCAGCCGCCGGTCATGCCGCTGCCGACGACGATGGCGTCGTAGGTGTTTTCCGGGCGCGCTCGGTTGTTCAGGTTGGCCACATCGCTCTCCCGTCGCCGCAGCAGGCCGCCGCTGATTTGGCCACGAGGTTTCCACGGCGTCGATTACACTTCAAGCTGGCGCTGACGCCGGCCGGACGGGGCCAGCAGGATCGAGGGGAGGCCTGGATGGTCAGTCGGGGATGGCGCGCGGCGCTGGCGGTCAGTGTCTGTATGGTGCTTGCAGCCTGCGCCCATGCGCCGTCGATGCGCAAGGCCGAGGCGCCGTGGCGACCCCTCTTCGACGGACGGACGCTGGACGGCTGGACGCCGAAGATCACTGGACATGCGCTGGGTGAGAACTACCGGCAGACCTTCGTCGTGCGCGATGGGGCGATCACCGTCTCCTATGCCGGGTATGACCGGTTCGCCGGCCAATTTGGTCACCTGTTCTACAAGACCCCCTTCAGCGCTTACCGGCTGCGGCTGAGCTACCGCCTGCTGGAGCCGGGCATCGCCGACGCACCCGCCTGGGCACACAGCAACAGCGGCGTGATGTTCCACGCTCAGCGCCCGCAGAGCATGGGCCTCAATCAGCAGTTCCCGGTCTCATTCGAATTCCAGATCCTGGGGCCGGACGGCCCGGGTCCGCGGCCGACGGGATCGGTCTGCTCGCCGGGGACCAACCTGACCATCGGCGGCGTGCTGGCGACGACCCACTGCGTGACCTCCAGCGGCCCGACCGTTCCCAACGGGACCTGGACCCGGCTCGAGCTCGAGGTCAGCGCCAGCGGCGAGGTCATGCATAAGATCAACGGCCAGGTGGTGCACCGCTATGTCGGGCTGGAGCTCGATCCGCTCGACCGCGATGCAAAGCCGCTGATCGCCGAGCGCGGCGGGGTTCTGGCGCTTACCGACGGCTATATCGCCTTGCAGAGCGAGGGCCATCCCATCGCCTTCCGCGACATCGAAGTGCAGCCGATCACCCCGGTCCGCGCCGCGCCCTGATCGAGCTCCCTCGGACCTCTGGGGACTATGCGCCAGTGGGCGCGCCGGCGTCGAAAAGCGGCCCGCGGCTGAGCGATCGGCCCAGCGGCATGCTGAGCAGCCAGTCGCGGCCGGCGGCCAGTTCGCTGGGGCCGAAGTCGCGGTCGAGATGGGTGCGGATATGTTCGGGGATAGACCCTTCCGGGGCCAGCGGATTGCGCGCGGCGAACTCGGCGTGCTTGGCGTCGTCGGTCGCGCGGTCGCCGGTCAGGTCGGCGACCCGCTCGCAGATCATCGCCATGGCCGTCGGCGTGCGCCCTGCGTCCAGGCTGGGCGTCAGGGTCAGGCCGTCGAACACGTCGACCCGCGAGGTGCCGACGCCATTGAAGATGCCGAACAGCAACACCCCGCTGGTGACGTCGCAGGCGATCGAGAACAGCTGGTTGTGCAGCGGCAGCATCCAGCCGCTGACTTGGGTTCCGCCGGTGCCCATCGACAGGCGCAGGAGACCGATCTCGTCGCGGCGGATCATTCCGTGGTCGTGGACGAAGCGGCCGGGCATGGCGGGATGGGCGCGAGTGGAGCGGAAGAAGCCCTCGTAGGCGGCCCCACGCACCGACGCGCCGGCGATCATCAGGTCCCAGATGGCGAGCGGCAGGCCCGGCGACGGCCGCTGGGCGAGCATCGTGGCGAACGCTCCCGGCTCGGCCCCAAACATCTGCGCGAGGCTTTCGGGGTCGCGCTCCCAGTCGAGGGTGCGAAAGCCCGGCAGGCGGGTCGCCACCATAGCTGACAGGCGTGACAGGTTGTGGGCCGAAGGCTGGACCGCGCCGGCGAGCCAGCGGCTGACCACCGACTTGTCCGTCTCCAGCTCGGAGGCAAGCTTGGCGCTGCTCATCGACAGCAGCTTCAGGACCAGCCGCAGGTTCTCGGAGAACGGCGTCGTCATCCTCCTGGTTTCCCGCGAAAACCCTAAGAAGGCGTGGACTGCGCCGCCGATTCGCCGGCGCGTGCCGCGCAAGGCCTAAACTGGGCGCGGCTCAATCATCTGGCGGGACCGCCGCGAACCTGATTTCCTGCGGCGCAAAGGCGGGGCCCATGAACGACATCGCAAATCGCAAGAACCAGCTGGATATGGCGGCCTACTGGATGCCATTCACCGCCAACCGCCAGTTCAAGGCCGATCCGCGGTTGCTGGTGGCGGCCAGCGGCATGTTCTACCGCACCGACGATGGACGCGAGGTGCTGGACGGGACCGCGGGGCTCTGGTGCGTCAACGCCGGGCATGGGCGGCCGGAGATCGCCGCGGCGGTCGGCCCGCAGCTGCTGGCCCTGGACTACGCGCCGTCGTTTCAGATGGGTCATCCCCTGGCCTTCGATTTCGCCACCGCCCTGGCGAAGATCGCCCCGGCTGGCCTCGACCGGATCTTCTTCACCAACTCCGGGTCTGAGTCGGTGGACACCGCGCTGAAGATCGCGCTGGCCTATCACCGCGCCTGCGGGCAGGGCCAGCGCACGCGGTTGATTGGCCGCGAGAAGGGCTATCATGGGGTGGGCTTCGGCGGCATCTCGGTGGGTGGTCTGGTGAACAATCGCCGCGCCTTCCTGACGCTGCCGGGCGCCGACCATCTGCGTCACACTCTCGACCCGGAGCGCAACGCCTTATCGCGCGGCCAGCCGGCGCACGGCGCGGAGCGGGCCGACGACCTGGAGCGGCTGATCGCCCTGCATGGAGCCGAGACCATCGCCGCGGTGATCGTCGAGCCGGTGGTCGGCTCGGCCGGGGTGCTGCCACCGCCGGTGGGTTACCTCGAGCGACTGCGGGCACTCTGCACCCGGCACGGCATCCTGCTGATCTTCGACGAGGTGATCACCGGCTTCGGGCGTCTGGGCGCGCCGTTCGCCGCTCAGTATTTCGGGGTCACGCCGGACCTGATGACCACCGCCAAGGGCCTGACCAACGGCGCCTTTCCGATGGGCGCTGTATTCGCCAGCCGCGGCGTCCACGACGCCCTGGTGCAGGGGCCGGAAAACGCCATCGAACTGTTCCACGGCTACACCTATTCCGGCCATCCGGCGGCCTGCGCCGCGGGCCTGGCGACCCTGGAGATCTACGCGCGCGAGGGCCTGCTGACGCGCGCCGCCGAGCTTGCACCCACATGGGAGGCGGCGATCCACGCCCTTCGCGACTGTCCGCATGTGATCGATATCCGCAACCTGGGCCTGATGGGCGCGGTGGAACTGGCGCCCCGGCCCGACGCGCCCGGCGCGCGGGGGTATGAGGTGATGGTGGCGGCGCTGAAGGCCGGGCTGCTGGTGCGGTTCACCGGCGACACCTTGGCGTTCTCGCCGCCGCTGATCATCAATGAAGCGCAGATCGAGCGGCTGGCCGCGACCCTGCGCTCGGTGCTGGCGGATCTCAAATGAACCTGTCGCGCCGCGCGATCCTGGCAAGTCTGGGCGCGAGCCTGGCCGCTTGGCCGGCGGCGGCGCAGAAGGCCATCTTCGACGCCCAGGGCGGGGGAACCGGGCTCAGTCTCACCGAAGCCCAGATCGAGGCTGGAAGGGCCGTGCTGGCGAAACATCCATCGGTGGACATCCACGCCCATCCGGGCCGGTTCTTCCTGCGCGACCTGACCCGCCAGAACGCCACCACCCGGGCCATGGGCGCGCCGTTCGAGGCCAAGGTGCTGGCCGCCATGGCCTCGGGCCAGGTCACGGCGGCCCTGTTCAACTGTGTCGCCGACGCCGTCCTGCTGGAGCCGACCCGGACCGGCGGGCTGGGCGCGGCCCGCGAGTTCGAACCGGGCGAGGCCTGGGCCGACTATCGCCGCCAGATCGGCGTGCTCAAGGCCATGGTGAGCAACGGCCAGGCGGCCGCCGGCCGCACGCCCGGCGACATCGACAGGGCGCTCAAGGCTCACCGGACCGCCGCGGTGTTCGCCGTCGAGGGGGGCGACTTCATCGAAGACCGGCTCGAGCGCGTCCACGCCGCCCGCGCCGACGGCGTTCGATCGATCACCATCGTCCACTACCATCCCAACCAGATCGGCGACCCGCAGACCGAGGCCCCACGCTTCCCCGGCCTGACCCCGCTCGGCCGCGACATCGTGCGCGAGATGAACCGCGCTGGCGTGATCGTCGATCTGGCCCACGCCTCGTTCGGCGTCACCCGCGATGCGGTGGCGATCTCGACGCGGCCGATGATGATCTCGCACACCAACCTCAAGCGCCCCGATATCGACCACCCGCGCCTGGTCAGCGTCGAGCACGCGCGGCTGGTGACCCGGGCCGGCGGGATCGTCGGCTCGGTCCCCTCCGGCATCGGCCAGAAGACGGCGGCTGACTGGATCGTCTCGATCCTGCGGCTGATCGAGGCGGTGGGCGTCGATCATGTGGCCATCGGCACCGACATGGACGCCAATTTCATGCCGGTGTTCGCCGACTATGCGCAGTGGCCGCTGATCCCCGCGGCCCTGCTGGCGCGCGGCCTCGGCGAAGCTGACGTCGCCAAGGTGATGGGCGGCAACTTCCTGCGCCTGATGGCCGCCGGCGCAACCCTGACCCCGGATCGCGCGCGGATTTGATCCGGCCTCTGGCGCGGCGGGCCCAACGGGCCCATCTGCTGACCACGCGAGCCCCTTCGCCCTGGAGAATGCCTTTGTCCCTGTCGCTCTACGACGCCTCAATCTCGATCTATCTGACCATGCTGAAGAACCTCAGCCATTTCCTGGACAAGGCCCAGACCCACGCCGCCGCGGAGCACATCGAGCTCTCGACCCTTGCCGAGGCCAGCCTCGGCCACGGGATGGGCAATTTCACCCGCCAGATTCAGTTCGCCAGCGACGCGGCCAAGAGCGGCGCCGCGCGGCTGGCTGGGGTTGAGGCCCCCGCCATGCCCGACACCGAGACCACCTTCGCGGAATTGAAGGAACGCATCGCCAGGACCATCGCCTTCGTCGAGAGCGTCAAGCGCGATCAGGTTGACGGCCAGGAGGGACGCCAGGTGGTGCTGACCTTCCCCGGGCGGACCATGGAGTTCACCGGCCAGAGCTTCCTGCTGACCTTCTCGATGCCCAACTTCCTGTTCCACGTGACCACCGCCTACGCGATCCTGCGCCACCAGGGCGTGCCGCTGGGCAAGATGGACTTCCTGGCGGGCGCCCAACAGCCGACGGCCTGAAGTCTTTCCACTCAGGTTGAATCTACCTGAGCGGGGAGCAAAGCTCCCGCGCTCGGGGCCTGGGCGACAGGCGAGGAACCTCGGCGTCCGCCAGGGCTTGTGAGGTGGCGCTCTGGGCCCGCCGTCAGCGGCGTGACGCCTGTGCAGCCGCGCAGGATCTCGGCGGCGTCGACAGCGGAAAAGATCAGCACGATGGTCAACACAATCCTGGCCCCCGACGCGCGCGCGCTCGCCACCGAGCGCGAGGCCGAACCGGACGTGCATCATGCGCCGAAGGGCTTTTCCGACCGCTTCGCACTGGGGTTCACCAAGCTGCTGCGGTTCTGCGCCGATACGTTCTTCACCAAGCGCTATGGCCATCGGGCGATTGTGCTGGAGACCGTGGCCGCGGTGCCCGGCATGGTCGGGGCAACCCTGACCCACTTCAAATGCCTGCGCCGGATGATCGACGACAAGGGCTGGATCCGCACCCTGCTGGAGGAGGCGGAGAACGAGCGGATGCACCTGATGACCTTCGCCGAGATCGCCAAGCCGACGGCGTTCGAGCGGGCGGTGATCCTGATCGCTCAGTGGGTGTTCTATATCGCCTTCTTCCTGCTCTACCTCGTGTCGTCGCGCACCGCCCACCGGGTGGTCGGCTATTTCGAGGAGGAGGCGGTGATCAGCTACACCCTTTATCTGGCGGAGATCGACGAGGGCCGCTCGGCCAATGTGCCCGCGCCGGAGATCGCCAAGCGCTACTGGAAGCTGCCGGCCGACGCCACTTTGCGCGACGTGGTGCTGGTGGTGCGCGCCGACGAGGCCCATCACCGCGACGTCAACCACGGCTTTGCCAGCGAACTGGCCCACGAGCCGGGCGACCCGTCGCCGGTCTCCCCCTATCCGCCACGCGCCAAGGTCGACGCGGCGGCGCGTTGACCGCTGGGCTCAGCCAGCGGGCAGCATCGCCACCACGGAGTTGGTCCTGGAGATGAACCGCACTCCCTTCAGGTGATCGGCGGGATAGGGCTGCCAGGCGCCCTTCACCTCAATCGGCGTCGCCGCCGCCGCGCCGGGCGTGGCCGGCCTGTCAGCCGCCACATCAACCTCATAGACGCCGTCCTTGGGCGGGCCAGCATTGATCCGTTTGAGGAACGCCTGATTGGTGTAACCCGCCGAGCCGACACTGCCCGAGATCGCCATGGTCAGGGATCCGGCGGGACCCGCGGCGATGGTCCCGGCGTCGACTTTGTCAATCATCTCCTGGCCGGCGTACATCTGCTGCGAGCGGGCGAGATATCTGGGCGCTGTGGGCGCCGCCACGGCGTCCGGCTTGGAATCGCAGGCGGCCAATCCGAAAAGCGCCGCCAGACTGGTGGCCAGGATCACGTAACGCATAGACATCCTCCCCATTATGTTTGGGCGCGAGTGTGCCTACGGTCGCGCTTGCGCCGCAAGCCCGGCGCCGATGGCGGGACCTGGGACCGGGTGCAACGCTCGGCTCTGGACTATCTGCACGATAGCCTCAGGCCGCTCGGCTGCGAGCGCCTTGCCAGGCCGGACGCCGCGCGGCTCTAGGAGCATTCAGCGGCTCGGTTGAATCGCGAAGACTCTACAATATTTGCTCATCATTCCCGGTCCAGGAGCGAAGCGACGCCGTGCCGGAACCCATAGACGCCGGCGATGCAAGTCGAGGCGCGACGCAGGCTCCCGGTTGACACCGCCGCGTCCTTCCCCTATCCACCGCCGCTCGATTTTCGACCCCCGGAGCCTTCCGTGAAGCGGACTTTCCAGCCTTCCCGTCTCGTCCGCGCCCGTCGCCACGGCTTTCGCCTGCGCATGTCCACCAAGAATGGACAGAAGGTGCTGGCCCGTCGCCGCGCCAAGGGCCGCAAGCGCCTCAGCGCCTGAGCCCGATTGGCGTAGGGTGTCGGTGTGACCGACCCCGCTCTGACAATCGCCCCCTGCAAGATCGAACGCCTGCGAAAGCGCCCGGACTTTCTGGCCTGCGCCAAGGCGGCTTCGTGCGCGCGCGGCGCCGTGCTGATCCAGGCTCGCCCCCGTGACGAATTGTCCCTGATCCGCGTCGGGTTCACAGCCACCAAGCGGATCGGCGGGGCCGTGGAGCGCAATCGCGCCAAGCGCCGCCTGCGTGAAGCCGCGCGCCTCTTGCTTCCGGGCTTGGCGTCCCCAGGTTTCGACTATGTGTTCATCGCCCGCGGCGGTGTGACCGCCCGCCCCTGGCCGCGTTTGCTTGACGATGTGAAAAGCGCGCTGTTAAGGCTCGCCGCCGACCGCGACCGCCCTGCGACGTAAGGGCCTTTTCTCCAGCCGGACCGCGCCCCTTCCATGCAAGACCAATCCAACCGCAACACGATCATCTTCCTCGTGTGCGCGGCGCTCATGTTCCTGCTCTACAATCAGTTCGTGCTGGAGCCGGCCGCCAAGCGGCGCCAGGCCGATGTGGCCGCCCAGGCCGCCAGCCATCCCGCGCCTGCGGCCGCTGTCGGGGCCGCGGTCGGAGCGCCTGGAACCCTGGCTGTCCCCACTGTGCCGGTGGCGCCGGCGGTGACCCGCGCCGCGGCCCTGGCCGCCAGCCCCCGCGTGCCGGTGATGACGCCGGCGCTGAAGGGCTCGATCTCACTGCGCGGCGCGCGCCTGGACGACCTGTTCCTCACCCAGTACCGCCAGACCACCAACAAGGCCTCCCCGCCGGTCGAACTGCTGCGGCCCGAGGGCGCGCCCTTCGCCTGGTTCGTGGACTACGGCTGGGTGGGCCAGAATGTCCCCGGCCTGCCGACGCCGGCGACGCTCTGGACCCTGGCCGAGGGCTCGACGCTCGCGCCTGGCCAGCCGGTGACCCTGACCTACGCCAACGGCCAGGGTCTGACCTTCACCCGCAAGGTCGAGATCGACGACCACTACCTGTTCACGATCACCGACACGGTGGCCAACATCGGCGCCGCGGCGGTGACCCTGGCCCCCTATGGCTCTGTGCAGCGCCAGGGCGTGCCGCACGACATCGGGCAGTCCGGCATCGTCCATGAGGGCGCCACCGGCTATCTCGACGGCCGCGTGCGGCGCTTCAAATACAAGGATCTGTCGAAGAAGGGCGCAGCCCCCCAGGCGTTCAATTCCACCGCCGCCTGGACCGGCATCACCGACAAATACTGGCTGGCGGCGCTGATCCCCAATCCGGCCGAGCCGATCCACGCGATCTATCGCGACGCCAAGGATTCCGGTGTCGATGTCTATGAGGCCAACTACACCGGCGCCGGGCGGGTGATCGCGCCGGGCGCCCAGGTCAGCGTCACCCAGCACCTGTTCGCCGGCGCCAAGACCGTGCCTCTGCTTACCGCCTACCAGACCAAGCTGGGCGTGGCCCACCTCGATGACGCGGTCGACTGGGGCATGTTCTGGTTCCTGACCCGGCCGCTGTTCGCCTTCCTCGACTTCATCTTCCGGCACGTCGGCAGCTTCGGCATCGCCATCCTGCTGCTGACCATCTGCGTGCGGGTGGCGTTCTTCCCGATCGCCAACAAGCAGTACGAATCGATGACCAAGATGAAGAAGGTCCAGCCGCTGATGGAGGAGGTGAAGAAGCGCTTCAAGGACGACCCGGCCAAGCAGCAGCAGGAGGTCATGGCCCTCTATCAGCGCGAGAAGGTCAATCCGCTGGCCGGCTGCCTGCCGATCCTGTTGCAGATCCCGGTGTTCTATTCGCTCTACAAGGTGCTGACCGTCACCATCGAGATGCGCCATGCCCCGTTCATGGGCTGGATTGACGATCTGTCGGCGCGCGACCCGACGACGATCTGGAACCTGTTCGGCCTGATCCCCTGGAACCCGGCCAGCCTGCCGCTGGCCGGCACGATCCTCGACACCACCCTGCACTTAGGGATCCTGCCGCTGGCCTATGGGGTGACCATGTGGCTGACCACATCGATGAGCCCGCCCGCGCCCGACCCGGCCCAGCAGCGCATCTTCCAGCTGATGCCGCTGTTCTTCATGTTCATCATGGCCCCCTTCGCGGTGGGCCTGCTGATCTACTGGACCTGGTCCAACGTGCTGACCACCCTGCAGCAATATGTGATGATGCGCCGCTTCGGGGTGGACAACCCGATCGACCGGATCATCGCCAAGCTGACTGGCAAGGCGAGCCCGGTTTGAGCGGTAAAGGCATGAGCGACGGCTTCACCGACGACGATCTGGAGGCCGCCCGCGTGCTCTTCGCCCACGAGGTGAAGTTCATGATGGGCGCGGTCGAGATCGCCGGCCTTCCCCCCGCCGACCTGCCGGAGGTGGCCTTCGCCGGTCGCTCCAACGTCGGCAAGTCCACGCTGATCAATGCGGTCACGGGGCGGCTTCACCTGGCGCGCGCCTCGAACTCGCCCGGCCGCACGCGGGAGGTCAACTTCTTCGTGGCCGACGAGACGCTGCGGCTGGTGGACCTCCCAGGCTACGGCTTCGCCCGCGCCTCCCGGGGCGACGTGAAGAAGTTCCAGAACCTGGGGCGCGACTACCTGCGGGGCCGGCCGAACCTCAAGCGCGCCTACCTGCTGATCGACGCCCGCCATGGCCTGAAGGACGTCGACACCGAGGCTTTGGACACGTTCGACGTGGCCGCCGTCTCCTACCAGATCGTGCTCACCAAGGCCGACAAGCTGAAGGCCTCCGAGGTCGAGGCCGTGGTCGAACGCACGCTCAAAGCCATCGCCAAGCGACCGGCCGCCTTCCCCCGCGTGCTGGCCACTTCTGCGGAGAAGGGAACCGGCATCCCGGAACTCCGCGCCGAGATCGTCGCCGCCTGCGCTATCTGACGCGAAGCGCGAGGAGAGGACGGGGTCTAAGGAACCCCCTTCACCACATCCCCGCCTTTCATGACGAAGACCGGGTGCTGCAGCACGGTCACGTCGACCAGCGGATCGCCCTTCACGCCCACCAGGTCGCCGAAGTGGCCAGGGGTCGCCTGGCCCACGTCCTTGGCGCGGTCCAGCGCCTCGGCGGCAATGATTGTGGCCGATTGGATCGCCTGCAGCGGTGTTGCGCCATAGCGCACCATCACCGCGAACTGTTTCGCATTGGCCCCGTGGGGATAGATCCCGGCGTCGGTCGAGAAGATCATCTTCACGCCGGCCTTCAGCGCCTTCCTGAAATTCTCCCGCTGGATGTCGCCGATGTCCTTGTCCTTCTGGATGTTGGCCGCCAGCACGCCGTTCTTCCGACCCTCGGCCTGGGTGTAGTCGGTGTTGTAGATATCCATGCCGAAGTAGGTCCCGTGCTGGACGGCCAGCCTGATCCCCTCGTCGTCTACCAGGCTGGCGTGTTCGATGGTGTCCACGCCCGCGCGGATGGCATCCCTGATGCCGCTCGCGCCGTGTGCGTGGGCCGCGACCTTCATCCCGGACATGTGCGCCTCGTCGACCGCAGCCTTCATCTCCTCATAGGTCATCTGCTGGGCGCCCGGCTGATCCCCGCGGCTGAACACCCCGCCGGTCGCGCAAATCTTGATCACGTCGGCGCCGTACTTGCGCAGCTTGCGCACCGAGGCGCGGGCTTCGTCCGGGCTGTTGATGGCGAAGGGGTTCTTCTCGTCCATCGACGGCGGAAAATAGTCGTTGTCGCAATGTCCGCCGATGGCTCCGAAATTGTACGCCGCCGCCACCACCCGCGGGCCCGGCACGAAGCCCGCGTCGATGGCCTCGCGCAGGCCGACGTCCCCGTAGAAGGCCGAGCCTACGTTGCGAACGGTGGTGAACCCGGCGTCCAGCGTATCCCTGGCGTGCCGCACGGCGATCACTGTCCAGAACGCGTCAGAGAACTGGTAGCGGTTGTAGCCGCCATAGAGGGGCGAGTGGGTCAGGTGGACGTGCATGTCGATCAGCCCGGGCAGCAGGGTCACGCCCGGCAGGTCCACGCGGCTCGCACCGGCTGGGACCTTGTCGCCCTGATGGGCCACCGCCGCGATCCGCCCGTCGACGATCATCACCAGCGGCTTGTCGATATATCTGCCCGTGGCCACGTCCAGCAACCGGTCGGCGCTCACCGCAACCGTCTTGGCCCAGGCCGCGCCCGCAATCGTCCACACGGCCACCGCCGCGATCACCACAGCTGAAATCCGCATGCCCATCCCCGAACGGAAGCCCGACTGCAAGCTTAGCATGGCGCGCTCAAAGGTGACAGGGAACCCGCTGTCCGCTATCGGAGCGCTCCGAACTTTTTAGAGCTGCGACGCCCGTGCCCCCTTCTTCTTCAGACTATGGTGATAGCCAAGAGCAGGGCTGGGCGACCGCCCGCACGCTGGCCGAGGCCCTGCCCTATATCCAGCGCTATGACCGGGCGACCGTGGTGATCAAATATGGCGGCCACGCCATGGGCGAGGCCGAGGTGGCCAAGCAGTTCGCCGCCGATGCGGTGCTTTTGAAGATGCTGGGCCTGCACCCGGTGATCGTTCACGGCGGCGGGCCGCAGATTTCCGCGATGCTGGAGCGCGCCGGCGTCAAGTCGACCTTCATCGACGGTCTGCGGGTTACCGACGCGGCGACCATGGAGGTCGCCGAAATGGTCCTGTCCGGCGCGATCAACAAGGAGATCGCCAACTGGATCACGCTGGCCGGCAAGGAGGCCGACGTGCGCGGCGTGGGCCTGTCGGGCAAGGACGCGCGGCTGATCACCGTGGAAAAGGTCACCCGGACCCGCAAGGACCCGGACTCCAATATCGAGCGCGCCGTCGATCTGGGGTTCGTCGGCGATCCCAAGCGGGTGGATCCCAAGCTGATCGAGGCGCTGATCTACGCCGACGAGGACTATATCCCGGTGGTCGCCCCGATCGGCGTCGCCGAGGACGGCCAGACCTACAACATCAACGCCGACACGGTGGCCGGCGCGCTGGCCGGCGCGCTCAACGCCAAGCGCATGCTGCTGCTGACCGACGTCGCCGGCGTGCTGGACAAGGACGGCGGGCTGATCCGCCAGATGACCGTGGCGGAGGCCCGGGCCGCCATCGCCACCGGCGTCGCCACCGGCGGCATGATCCCCAAGCTGGAGACCGCCATCGCCGCCGTCGAGGCCGGCGTCGGCGCCGTGGTCATCCTGGACGGACGCCGGCCGCACGCCATGCTGGTCGAGCTGTTCACCGAGCACGGGGCGGGCACGCTTGTCTGCGCCTAGACGTGGCCAGCGATGAGCGCCGACCTGCGCCATATCGACACCTGGCTGTTCGACCTGGACAACACCCTCTACCCCGTCGAGTCCGGCTTCATGGCGCAGTTCTCCGAGCGGATGACCGGGATCGTCGAGCGGCTGACCGGCCTGCCGCGCGAGGAGGCCTTCCGGCTGCAGAAGCGCTATCTCGCCGACTACGGCCTGACCCTGGGCGG
>JANXXA010000587.1 GCA_025350885.1 Phenylobacterium sp. | reverse complement strand
TTGGCCTGGGTCTTGGCCTCGTCCTTGTAGTAGGTGAAGCCGCCGCCGGGGGGCAGCTGGTGATAGATACCGCCGGCCACCCCGGTCGGGCACTCGGCGCCCTGCTCGTCGAGGATCCGGGAGCCGAGCAGCTCGGGGCGTTTGCCCACCGAGCCGGGCTTGCGCAGCCATTCCTCCGACGAGATGACAAAGCCCGCGCCGCCCTCGGAGCCGGCGTAGTATTCGCTGAGCACCGGTCCGAACCAGTCGATCATCGCCGCCTTGACCTCCGGCGGGCAGGGCGCCGCGCCGTGGACGATGTAGGTCACATGGCCGATCTGGTAGTTGGCCTTGACCTCCGGGGGCAGGGCCAGCAGGCGCTGGAACATGATCGGCACCAGGTGCAGGTGGGTCACGCGCTGCTCATGGATGACGCGCAGCACCTGCTCGGAGTCCCACTTGTCGAGGAACACCAGCTGGCAGCCGGCGCCCATGGCGGCGCGCACATCGAAGGCCAGCGGAGCAGCATGATAGGCCGGGCCGGCGCAGAGCTGCACCGAACTTTGGTGATCGTAGCCGCGCAGGGCGTAGATGGCCTGCATAGGGACCACCGGCTGAGCGCGGTAGACGCCCTTGGGACGCCCCGTGGTGCCGGAGGTGTACATCATGGCGTTGCCCAGGGTCGGGTCGTCGATGTCGTCGCCGTCGAAGCCCGCCAGCGTGGCGTCATAGTCGAGGAAGCCGTCGATGGATCCGCCGATGGCGACCTTGACCCGCAGATCCGGGCACTGGGCGACGGCGGCGCCGGCCGCCGCCACGCGAGCTTCGCAGAACACCGCCTTGGCCTCGCAATCCTGGATGATGTAGCCGATTTCGTCGGCGGTCAGGTGCCAGTTGACCGGGGTGATCCGCAGGCCGGCGCGCTGGGTGGCGGCCAGCACCTCGACGAACTCGGACCGGTTGGAACAGACCAGGGCGACGGAGTCGCCGTCCTTCAGGCCGTTGGCCCGCAGCAGGCGGACGATCCGGTTGGCTGCGGCGTTGACCTCGCCGAAGCTGTGGGTCCTGCCGGAGGGGTCGTGGATGAACACCGCGTCGGGCTTCAGGTCGGCCCAGACGGCCAGGGTCATGCCGCTGACCGCCGCGGCTTCCAGCCGGTCGTCGAGGCTCACGCGGTCCTTCAGGTCGTCCATCAAATCCTCCCCGGCGCCTGACGCAAATCGGCGCGATCAATGACTATTGGAGGCCGCGGCGGGCGGGACGAAATGATCCCCGTCCCATGGTGTCGGCGGCCTCGCGGCCACCATCACATGAGACAAAGCGGGCGACAATTGGCAGCTATCCAAAGGTCTTTGAGGCCCAGCGCCAGGCCAGATACCCGGCGCTGGCGCCGAACGCGGTGAGCAAGGTTCCCCAAGAGATGTCGATCACGGTGATGCGGGTGGCCCAGACCTTCAGCGTCGCCTGGTTGGTCAGGTCGTAGGTGGCGTAGCACATGGCGCCGAGCAGAGCGCCGGCCAGCGCGGTCTTCGCCAGGCCGGCGTCGCGATTGGGCAGGACCGCCAGCAGAACGACGCCCAGCACATAGACCAGATAGAAGATCACCGCCGCGGGCAGGGCCGGCTTGTCGGCCAGGGCATAGTCCAGCGTCGGGCGATAGACCTTCTGGCCGGCCAGCGTCAGATAGACCGCGTCCAGCGCCGCGAACGCCAGGCCGGTCCCCAGGTAGGTGATCAGGTATTTGAGCATTTCGTGTTCCCTCCCCCATCCCTGTCATCCCGGCCGCAGCGAAGCCCCCGGGCTCGGCCGCAGGCCGACCCAAGGACAGGCTCCGATCCGGGACCCAGGAGGTTCATGCTGTGCGGTTGCTCCTGGGTCCCGGATCAGCCTGCGGCCGTCCGGGATGGCAGGATTGGTTGGGTCGCTACGCTGGTCTCAATCTGTAGTGGCTGACGCCCCACTCCTCGCCGCCACGGTGACCGAAGAGGCCGGCGGTAGCCAGGAAGAACAGCCGCCAGCGCCGGTGCCAAAGCACCGCCTGGTCGCCATAGACGGACTTCAGCACGGGGCGGATGGCGGCGACGTTGCGGTCGTAGTTGGCCAGCCAGTGCAGCGCGGTCTTGGCATAGTGGGCGCCGCTCCAGCGCCAGTCCTGCTCCACCGTAAACAGGTCGGGGAACTGGGCCATCAGGCCGTGGCTGGGCATCACGCCGCCGGCGAAGAAGTGCTGGGCGATCCAGTCAGCCTCGTCCTCGACGTCGAAGCGATAGGCGCCGGTGCGGTGGGTGAAGATGTGGATGAACAGCCGGCCGTCCGGCTTCAACCAGGTTTTCACGCGGCTTAGCAGGGCGCGCCAGTTGGCCATGTGCTCGAACATTTCGACACTGACGACGCGGTCGAACCGGCCCGCGTCGCCCTCTTCAGTGTTTGGCGGATCGAAGTCATTCATGTCGGCGGTGACCACGGTCAGGTTGGTCAGGCCTTCGGCGCGGGCCCGGCCGGCGATGAACTCGCCCTGGCTGGCCGAATTGGACACCGAGGTGATCTGCGCGTGCGGATAGGCCCGGGCCATCCACAAGGACAGCGAGCCCCAGCCGCAGCCAAGCTCGAGGATGCGCTGGCCGTCGATCAGGTCGGCGTGAAGGCAGGTCTCGGCCAGCGCCCGATCCTCGGCCTGGGCCAGGGTCTCGCCCGGCGCATAGAGGCAGGAAGAGTATTTGAGCCGCGGACCGAGGCAGGCTTCGAAGAAGGCGGCGGGCACCTCATAGTGCTGCGCGTTGGCCGCGTCGGTGTGCTCGGCGATCGGCCGGACGGCCATCTGGCGGGCAAAGTCGGCGTCGGCGTCGGGCGCCGCAGAGGCAGCCTGTTTCCGTGCGCCGGAGACCAGCAGCTGGATCGCGGCCTTGCGCATCGCGTCGGGCAGGGGTGCGCCTTCGAAGGCCTGCAGGGTGGTGGAGACCAGACTCATGTGGATCCTCGGGGGGCTTTGGGCGGCAACGGGAAAAAGCCGCTGACGCGGCGCTGATAGGCGCGGTAGGCGTCGCCCTTGGAGCGGAGCTGGGCGTCTTCCAGCGGCGGGATGCCGGAGATGCGGGTGAGCAGGATGAACACTACCGCAGCGGCTGTGAAGCTGAGCCAGGTGACCGGCCGGGCCAGGTCCAGGGCGATCAGCGGGTAGGCCAGCCAGCCCAGCCATTCGAAGAAGTAGTTCGGATGCCGCGACCAGCCCCAGAGGCCCGCCTGACACACCTGACCCCGGCTGGCGGGCGCGGCCTTGAACATCTTCATCTGGGCGTCGGCCAGGCCCTCGCCGAGGATCGCCAGCACCAGCACCGCAACGCCCAGCACATCGCGCAGGCCGATAGCGCCCGGTGCGCGCGCGGCCAGCAGCACCGAGAGCGCCAGCAGCGCCGTCGCCGGCGCCTGGGGCAGGGCCACGAACAGCATGTTGCGGGGATAGTCCGCGCCCCAGTCCTGGCGGAACCGCGCATAGCGGACGTCTTCCGGGTGGCCGCCGACCCGCCCGGCAATGTAGCGGCCCAGGCGGATCGACCACAGCGCCACAAGGCCGGCCACCAGCCACTGACGCGGACCAGGCGCGGCCCCCCACGACACGGGGAACAGCGCCGCACCGGCCAGGGCGGCGCCGGACCCGAAGGTCCAGAAGACGTCGGTCCAACCGCCGTTGCGCCGCCGCAGGCCGAAGACCCAGGCCGCCACCATCACCGCCGTCATGCAGACCAGCACGGCGAGCGTCAGCACGATGAGCATGTTGGCGCGGCTTTCCACCCTGTCGATACGAGGCCATAGCTTGCAACGGATGCATCCGGCGGGGGACCCGTGGCGTAGTAGTGCCAGTGACGCCGCCGGTTGGCGCTGATGTCTCACGGATGAGGTTGCGGGTGTTCGATGCGGAAGGGCAACGGTTGCGGATCGCCGTGGTGGGCGGGGGGATCGCCGGGCTGTCGACGGCCTGGCTGCTGTCACAGCGCCATGAGGTGATCCTGTTCGAGGCCGATAGTCGGCTGGGTGGTCATGCCAATACCGCCGACGCTCCCGGCCATCTGGCGGCGGTCCCCGTGGATACCGGATTCATCGTCTACAACGAGCCCAACTATCCGAACTTCACAGCCCTGCTCGAACACCTGGGCGTGGCCAGTCAGCCGGCCGACATGTCGCTGAGCGTCAGCCTCGACAACGGCGCGTTCGAATACTCCAGCCTTGGCCTTGGCGGCCTGTTTGCCCAGCGGTCCAATCTGCTCTCGCTGCGGTTCTGGGGCCTGCTGCGCGACGTGATGCGGTTCTATCGCGAGGCGCCGCGCGACCTGGCTGGCCTTGAAGGGCCACTGACCCCGCTGGACGACTACCTGGCGCGCAAGGGCTACGGCCCGGCGTTTCGCGATGACCATCTGCTGCCCCAGGCCGCGGCGATCTGGTCGACGTCGCTGGGGGCGATCGGCGCCTATCCGGCGGCGTCGCTGATCCGGTTCTTCCAGAATCACGGGATGATGAGCCTGTCCGGTCGGGGCCTGTGGCGGACGGTCTCCGGCGGCAGCCGCGCGTATGTCCGCGCCCTGACGGCTGCCTTCCGGGGCGAGGTGCGCACGGCCGCGCGGGTGACCGGGGTGCGGCGTACGTCGGCCGGAGTCGAGGTGCGCGATGCGTCCGGCGCCGTGCAACGGTTCGACGAGGTGGTCCTCGCCACGCATGGCGACGCGGCGCTGGCGCTGCTCGAGGATGCAAGCCCTGAGGAGACCCGCCTGCTGGGCGCCTTCCGCTACAGCCGCAATCTGACCGTGCTGCACACCGATCGCGGCCTGATGCCCCGGCGAAGGGCCGCATGGGCCAGCTGGAATCACATCGGCTTTCGCCAGGCGCCGCAGGCCGGCTGCGTGACCTACTGGATGAACCGCCTGCAAAGCCTGAAGGATGCGCCGGAGCTGTTCGTCACTCTGGACCCCAAGACGCCCCCGGCCGCCGGGACGGTGATCCGCGCCGAAGTCTACGAGCATCCGCTGTTCGACGCCGCCGCCATCGCCGCCCAGCGTGAAATCTGGAGCCTGCAAGGTGTGAGGTGGACCTGGTTCTGCGGTTCCTATTTCGGCCACGGCTTTCATGAGGACGCGCTGCAATCGGGCCTGGCGGTGGCCGAGCAGCTGGGTGGGCTTCGCCGTCCTTGGACCGTCGCCGAGCCGTCCGGGCGCATTCACGTTCGCGCACCCGCGCGCGCGTCGGAGGTGGCGGCATGAGCCAGACCTCCTGCCTCTATGTCGGTCACGTCAGCCATGCCCGGGTGAAGCCGCGCGCGCACCGGCTGGGCTACCGGATCTTCATGCTGCTGATCGACCTGGACGAACTGCCGACGCTACGGCTGAAGACGCTGGGGGTAGGCCGCTTCAACCTGTTCGGTTTCGACCCCGCCCGGTTCGGCGACGGTTCGGGCCGGCCGCTGAAGGCTCAGGTGGAGGCTGATCTGGCCGCCGCCGGCATCGCACACGGCGGGCCGATCCGCATGCTGGCCATGCCCCAGATTCTCGGGCGGGCGTTCAATCCGCTGACGGTGTTCTTCTGCCATCGTACCGACGGTGCGCTGTCGGCGATCCTCTATGAGGTCAACAACACCTTCGGCGAGCGCCACAGCTACCTGATCCCGGCGCCCAACGCGGCCCTGGTGCGCCAAGCCTGTGGCAAGGCGTTCTATGTCTCGCCGTTCATGGACATGGACCTGTCCTACGCCTTCCGCATCCTGCGGCCGGACGAGAATGTGCTGGTGGCGGTCGATGTGCACGACGCCGACGGCCTGATGCTGGCCGCGAGCTTCGCCGGGAACCGCCGGCCGTTGACCGACGCGACCCTGCTGAAGGCCGGACTGACCCATCCCTGGATGGCCCTGGGCGTTGTCGCGGCGATTCATCTGGAAGCCCTGAAAATCTGGCTGAAGGGCGAAAAGATCCGCCACCGCCCGCCGCCGCCCAAGCGTCGGGTCACGGT
The DNA here is from genome assembly GCA_025350885.1 of Phenylobacterium sp. GTDB lineage: Bacteria > Pseudomonadota > Alphaproteobacteria > Caulobacterales > Caulobacteraceae > Phenylobacterium. The sequence continues at coordinate 471 of JANXXA010000587.1, read as the reverse complement.
CGCGCCGCAAGGCCAGCTGGCGGCCTAGACCCTAAGTGGCGGCCGCGCCCGCCGCGGTCGCCGGAGCCTCGATCTGGTTTTCCCACTTGGCCACGACCGCCGAGGCCACCGAATTGCCGACCACATTGGTCGCCGAGCGGCCCATGTCGAGCAGATGGTCGACCGCCAGGATCAGCAGCAGCCCCGCCTCGGGCAGGTGGAAATAGGTCAGGGTGGCGGAGATCACCACCAGCGAGGCGCGCGGCACGCCGGCCACGCCCTTTGACGTGATCATCAGCAGCAGCAGCATAGTGATCTGCTGGCCGATCGTCAGGGGAATGCCGTAGGCCTGAGCGACGAAAAGGGTCGCGAAGGTGCAGTACATCATCGTCCCGTCGAGGTTGAACGAGTAGCCCAGCGGCAGAACGAAGCTGGCGACCCGACGCGAGACTCCCCATTTCTGCAGGGCTTCGAGGGTTCCGGGATAGGCCG
>JANXXA010000452.1 GCA_025350885.1 Phenylobacterium sp. | reverse complement strand
AGCGCCTCGAAAATCACCAAGGCCTGGGCGTAGGGGTGGTCGTCCGTGAGGCTGAGGTGAATGACGCCGCGATGGCCGGCGGGGGTCATTTCCTGCAGCCGGGCCAGGGCGCCGCCGGTCAGCGCCAGCGTCGGCTGCCCGGAGCGCAGGTTGATCACTCCCATGTCGCGCCAGAAGACGCCGCGACGCATGCCGGTGCCCAGCGCCTTGGCGCAGGCTTCCTTGGCGGCGAAGCGTTTGGCGTAGGAAGCGGCGCGGTCGGCCTTGCGCTCGGAGCGGGTGCGTTCGAGCTCGGTATAGAGCCGGTGAGTGAACCGCTCGCCATGTCGATCAAGCGTCGCGGCGATCCGCCGGATGTCACAGAGATCAGAGCCCAGGCCGAGGATCACGCCGCGTTCACCGCGCGCGATTCCTCCATCAGGGCGCGCATCCGCTGGATCGCCGGACCCAGGCCGATGAAGATCGCCTCGCCGATCAGGAAGTGGCCGATGTTCAATTCCCGCAGTTGGGGGATGACGGCCACCGGCTTGACGGTCTCGTAGTCGATGCCGTGGCCGGCATGGACCTCCAGGCCCAGCCGGGCGCCCTCGCGCGCCGCGGCGCAGAGGTTGTCCAGCAGGCGGCTGGCGTCCGGGGACCGCTCGCGCACCGCCTGGCAGAAGGCGCCCGTGTGCAGTTCGATCACTTGTGACCCGGCGGCGGCGGCCGCGGCCACCTGGGCCGGATCGGCGTCGATGAAGCAGGAGACGCGAATGCCCGCGCCGACCAGCCTGCGGACGACCGGGGTGATGGCGTTGTGGCCCTTGACCACGTCAAGGCCTCCCTCGGTGGTCACCTCCTCGCGACGTTCGGGCACCAGGCAGGCGGCGTGCGGCAGGTGGGCCAGCGCGATCGCCTCCATCTCCGGCGTCACCGCCATTTCGAAATTCAGCGGCCGGCCGCGCTTGCGACAGATCACCGCCAACGCGTCGATGTCAGCGTCGGAGATGTGCCGGCGATCCTCGCGCAGGTGGGCGGTGATCCCGACGGCGCCGGCGGCCAGCGCCATCTCGGCGGCGCGGACGGGATCGGGATAGCCCTCGCCCCGCGCATTTCGCACTGTGGCCACGTGGTCGATGTTCACGCCGAGGCGAAGCTTCGTCATCGGGATCCTTTCCGACCGAACGAGCAGCGGTCAGCCAGATTTTCACCGCCAAGCCCGCCAAGAAGACCAGACGGGCGGACGGCGGGTGGATTTAAGACCCGCCGCCTGCGGCGCTTCCCCAAAGTCTTGGCGACCTTGGCGAGCTTAGCGGTCCGAAACTTCATCCCCGCAGCCTCTTGCTGCCTGGCTCTTCGGCCGGCAGGGCGGCGAGTTCGGGTGGGATCTCGCCTGGGGCATAGGACGCCACGTCCAGGGTCGCCAGCGCCACCAGCGGAAAGCCCACGTCGGCGCGGCCGCCGGAACGGTCGACGATGCAGGCGCAGCAGAGCACCACCCCGCCCGCCGCCTCGATCGGCTCGATGGCCTCGCGGAACGAACCGCCGGTGGTGATCACGTCCTCGATGACCACGACCTTGGCGCCCGGCGCGATGTGAAAGGCGCGGCGCAGCCGAAACGCCCCGTCCTCGCGCTCGACGTACATGGCCGGAACGCCCATCCAGCGGGCGGTCTCGTAGCCGGGGATGATCGCGCCGACCGCCGGCGAGACGATGACGTCGGGCCTGCCGAATTGCGCCTCGATCTTTTCGGCCAGGGCCTTGCACAGTCGCTGCGTCCGTTCCGGATACTGGAAGACCAGGTTCTTCTGCAGGAACATCGGGCTGTGGCGTCCCGAGGCCAGGATGAAGTGGCCTTCGCGCAGGGCGCCGGCGGCGCGGAATTCGTCGAGGACGTCAGCGGTGTTCATGTTGGGCTGGATAGCCTTCTTTCGCGACGGTCGGAAGAAGGGGGTGAGCAATGACCTGGTCGGCGCCGCTCGCGAAGCGCCAACGGCGGCGTGTCAGTTGGCGAACGCGCTGCGGCGGTCCGCGAGTCAGGCGGGACAGGGCTCCGGCCGGTGGTTAGCGTGACGACCATCAACCGTATCGGAGTCGCCGCTATGCCCTCCCTCCCCGATCTACGAACAATGGTCTTGGTCTCCCTGACCTTGAGCCTGAGCGTCGGCGTCCTGCCAGCGCCGGCCTTCGCCGCCGACGAGACCGGCGCCCTGACGGTGACCTTCCGGGGCCTGAAGGCCAGGACTGGGGCGGTGATGCTGTCGCTGGCCTGCAGTGAGGCGGCCTATGGCGACAAGGCCCCGGCTGCGGGCCAGGCGATGATCCCGGTCTCCGGCGACACAGCGGTGGTGACAACCTTCAAGGGGCTGACGCCTGGACGCTGCGCGATCAAGGCATTCCACGACGTCAACGGAGACGGCAAGATGGGCGCGAACCCGTTCGGCATTCCCACCGAGCCCTTCGCCTTCTCGAACAACGCCCATGGCGCGATGGGGCCGGCCAAGTGGGCCGACGCCAGCTTCGAAGTGAAGGCAGGCGACAACGCCCAGACCATCGATATCGACTGAGGAACCGCGTCATGAACCGCCGTCATCTGTTGCAGACCTTGTCGGGGGCCGCCATGGCCTCGATCCTCACCCCGGAACTGGCGCAGGCCGCCGGCCAGCTGCGCCAGGGGGCCGCCGCCGGCCTGGACTGGCGGGTGGCGTTCGCCGACCTCGACACCGACCTGCCGCCGACCCCCATGCGCCGGGTCAGCGGGCGCAGCCCCCAGGGTCTGGCCGGCAGCCTCTATCGCAACGGGCCAGGCAAGTTCCATCGCCCCGGCGGCTCGGTGGACCACTGGTTCGACGGCGACGGGCTGATGCGCGCCTTCCGCATCCGCGACGGGGAGGCCAGCGTCGCCGCGCGCTTCATCGACACCCCCAAGCGGCGCACCGACATCGCCGCCAACGCCGTGGTGACGCCTGGCTTCGGCACCTCGGCCAAACGCGGCGCCCGGGTTGAGAACAACGACGACGCCAATGCCGCGAACATCTCGGTGATGCCGGTGGGCGGCGAGATCTGGGCCTTGTGGGAAGCCGGCTCGCCGATCGCACTGGACGCCGGCGACCTGTCCACCAAGGGGATCAAGACCCTGCGGCCGGATCTGGTCCACATGCCGTTCCTCGCCCACCCGCGGCGCGAGCCGGGCGGCGACATCTGGAGCCTGGGCCTGAACGGCGACAAGGCGATCGTCTGGCGCCTGGGCCGCGACGGGGCGCTGAAGGGGGCCGATCTGATCGCCCTGCCGGCGGCGAGCTATGTGCACGACTTCACCGCCACCGACCGGCATCTGATCCTGATCCTGCAGCCGTGGATCCAGGACCGCCAGACGCTGCCCTATGCCGACAGCTTCAGCTGGAAGCCGGCGCTGGGGACCCAGGTGCTGGTGCTGGACAAGGCCGATCTCGGCAAGCGGCGGATCTATGAACTGCCGGCGTTCTTCGCCTTCCACTATGGCTCGGCCTGGGAAGAGACCGACGGGACGTTACGGTTCGACGGCTGCCTGAGCCCGGACGCCAGTTTCGCCACGGCCAACGGACGCAGCGTGATGAAGGGCGTCTGGACCCCCGAGCCGAGTCCGATCCTGACCCTGATCGCCCTGCGCCCCGATGGTCGGGCGAGCCTGGAAGCCACCGGAGTCAGCGCCGAATTCCCGCGCGCCGACGGGCGGTTCGCCGGACACGCGCGGCGTTACACGATCCACGCCACCGGCGCGGGCGACGGCCAGCCGCTATTCCACGGCCTGGCCACTCACGACTGGAAGACGGGCCGCCAGGACACCTTCAGCTTCGGGACCGGGCATCTGGTCGAGGAGGCGGTGTTCGTGGCCCGGCCCGGCGGTTCGGCGGAGCTCGACGGCTGGCTGCTGGCGCCCAGCGTCAACCTGGCGGCCAAGGCCACCGAGCTGCACGCCTTCGATGCGGGCCAGGTGGCGGCGGGACCGCTGGTCACCTGGCGCATGGACCGCGCCCTGCCGGTCAGCCTGCACGGGGCGTTCGTGGCTGGGTAAGCCGCCCTCAGGTCTTGCGGCGGTCCACGGTCTCGACGCTGGGGTTGGCGCGGAGTGCGGCGGCGATGTGGGTCAGGTGGCGGGCGTCGTGGACGTCGACGTCGATGTCCACGTCGAAGAAGTCGGCCTGACGGTGGTGCATCCTGAGCTGGACGATGTTGCCGCCGGCCTCGCCGATGACGGTGCAGACTTGGCCCAGCACGCCGGGCAGATTGCGGATGGTGGCGATCAGCTTGGCGCGCGCGACAGAGTTGCGCTCGGCCTCCGGGGTCCATTGCAGGTCGCGCCAAAGCTCTTCCTGATCCTCGAAGGCGGCAAGGCGTTCGCAGTCGATGGTGTGGACCGCCAGGCCCTCACGGTCGGGCTCCAGGATTCCGACGATGCGGTCGCCCGGCACCGGCGAGCAGCATTCGCCGAAGTGGAGGGCGACGCCGGGCGTCAGGCCGCCGCCGCGGACATGGAGCCGGGCCGACTTGCCGTCCTCGATGCGATGGCGGGCGGTGGCGGCCTTATGCTCGTCGGCCTTCAAGCCGGGAAACACCGTCTCCAGAACCTGCGGCGGGGAGACGCGGCCACGTCCGACGGCGTCGAACAGGTCGTCCTCGGTGGCGGCGGCGAAGCGGTCGAGGGCGGGACGCAGCGAGACGTCCTTGCGCGATTTTCCGGCGGCCTCGAAGGTCTGGTCGATGGTGGCGCGGCCGAGCCTGGTGAACTCTTCCTTCTCGGTCTGTCGGATGTGGCGGCGGATGGCCGAGCGGGCGCGGCCGGTGACGGTGATCGAGCGCCAGTCGGGCGGCACCACCGGCTTGCCGCCGCGGATCACCTCGACCACGTCGCCGTTGATCAGCACGGTGCGCAGCGGCTTCAGCTCGCCGTTGATCTTCACGCCGACGCACGTGTCGCCGATGTCGGTGTGCAGGGCGTAGGCGAAGTCCAGCGGCATGGCGCCGGTCGGCAGGCTGACCAGTCGACCCTTGGGCGTGAACACGAACGCCTGGTCGAGGAACATCTCCAGCTTGGCATGCTCGACCAGCTCGTCGGCGTCGCCGCCGTGTTCCAGCACCTGGACCAGGTGGCGCAGGTTCTCGATCGGGTCGCGGCCGCCGGCGGCCTGCTGGTGTTCGAGGTCGAAGCCGTAGGACTTGTCCTTGTAGCGCCAATGCGCCGCGACGCCCTCCTCGGCCACCAGATCCATGGCCTCGGTGCGGATCTGCATCTCGATCCGCATGCCGCGGGGGCCGAC
>JANXXA010000383.1 GCA_025350885.1 Phenylobacterium sp. | reverse complement strand
GGTGACCCAGGAGACGTAAGATGCGCCACGGTATGGCACGCCGCAAACTGGGCCGTACGGCCGCCCACCGGACGGCGATGTTCGCCAACATGTCCGCCAGCCTGATCAAGCACGAGCAGATCGTCACCACGCTGCCGAAGGCCAAGGAGCTGCGGCCCTTCGTCGAGAAGCTGGTGACGCTGGGCAAGCGTGGCGATCTGCATGCGCGCCGTCAGGCGATCAGCCAGGTGCGCGACGTCGAGCAGGTCGGCAAGCTGTTCGGCGTGCTGGGCCCCCGCTACGCCGAGCGCAGCGGCGGCTACATCCGCGTGCTGAAGGCCGGCTTCCGTCACGGCGACAACGCCGCCATGGCGGTGATCGAGTTCGTCGATCGCGATCCCGCCGAAAAGGGCAAGGATTCCGGTCCGGTCCAGGAAAGCTTCGCCGACTAGGGTTCAGGCTCAATTGCGAGCATGGAAATTCGGGGGCGTGGGGATTCCTAAACTCCGCTCATCCCCGCGAAGGCGGGGACCCAGGCGTTTTTGTCGCCGACGTCGTCCCGCACAGACCTATCCCGTTCGCTGAGAACACGGAAAAAACCTGGGTCCCCGCGTTCGCGGGGATGAGCGGTATTGAGTACGGACCCTGAGCGGCGGCGCCCCGACTCAGATTTTTCAAAGCCCCGGCGCCCCAGGTTCCGGGGCTTTTGCCTCTCGCGATGCCGATTTGACGCCAGATGGGGTAGGCTGCCCCGATGAGCCCGCGCGGACATTCCTGGCTTCTGCTGATCGTCCTGGCCCTGGCCGCCTGCGCCACGTCCTCGCCACCGACGATTCGGCCGACGGTGGGGCCGCCGGCGCTGACCCTCCTGATCTCGATCGATGGGTTCCGGGCTGACTATCTGCAGCGCGGCCAGACGCCGGTAATCGCCAGCCTGGCCGCCGATGGCGCGCGGTCGCGCGGCATGCGGCCGTCGTTTCCCAGCCTCACCTTTCCCAACCACTACACCCTGGTGACCGGCCTGCGTCCCGACCGCAGCGGCGTCGTCGACAACAATATGGAAGATCCCGCCCGGCCCGGCGTGAGCTTCTCAATGGGCAATATCGAGGTTTCCCACGACCCCTTCTGGTGGGACCAGGCCGAGCCCCTGTGGGTTACCGCCGAGCGGGCAGGCATCAGGACCGCGACCATGTTCTGGCCCGGCTCCGACCTGGCGATTCGCGGCGTCAGGCCGAGCGACTGGAAAATGTACGACAAGCATTTCATGGCCGACGCTCGGGTCGATCAGTTGCTCGCCTGGGTCGACAGGCCGCCGGCCGAGCGGGCCCGCTTCGCCACCCTCTACTTCGATGAGGTCGATACCGCTGGCCACAGCGACGGTCCGGAGAGCGCCGGCGTCAACGCCGCCCTCAACCGCACCGACGCCGCGATCGGCCGGCTGATCGAGGGCCTCAAGGCGCGCGGCCTCTATGAGACCAGCAATCTTGTCATCGTCGCCGACCACGGCATGGCGGCGACCTCGGCGGACCGGGTGATCTACCTCGATGACCTGGTTCCGCTGCGCTCTGTGCGCGCCGTCGGCCTGGGCGCCATCGCGGCGATCAATCCCCAGCCGGGGCATGAGGCTGAGGTCGCCAAGGCCCTGCTCGCGCCGCGGCCGCACCTGACCTGCTGGCGCAAGCAGGACATCCCGGCGCGCTTCCACTATGGCCGCAACGCGCGGGTGGCGGCCTTCGTCTGCCTGGCGCAGACCGGCTGGGTGCTTGGCGCGCGCGGGCGTCCCGTGAACAAGGGCTCGCACGGCTTCGACCCCGACGACCCGACGATGGCCGCCCTGTTCGTCGCCCACGGGCCGGCGTTCCGCAAGGGCGTGGTGCTGCCGGCCTTCGACAACGTCGACGTCTATCCGCTGCTGGCGGCGCTCGTGGGCGTCAAGCCACGGCCCAATGACGGCCGGCTGGCCGACCTCGCGCCCGCGTTGGCGCGGTGAACGACGCCGAGACCCGGATCGAAGGCTTCATCGCCAAGTTCTCCGATGAGGTCGCCCCCCAGATCCGCGCGGCGCGCGCCGCCCTGCGCGCCCGTCTGCCCGGGGCGGTGGAGCTGGTCTATGACAACTACAACGCGCTGGCGATCGCCTACGGCGCATCGGAAAAGCTCGCCGATGTGGTCTTCTCCATCGCCGCCTTTCCCAAGTGGATCCGGCTGTTCTTCAATCGCGGCGCCGATCTCGACGATCCGCAGGGCCTGCTGGAGGGGCAGGGGGTTCAGGTGCGCAGCCTGAAGCTGTCCAGTCTGGCCGTGCTTGACGAGCCGGCGGTCCAGGCCCTGATGGCCCAGGCCCTGGCGCGCGCCGCGG
>JANXXA010000364.1 GCA_025350885.1 Phenylobacterium sp. | reverse complement strand
CACACACAGCTAGATGGGATTTTGGACGAAATGGCGCAAGACCGGCCGCCCCTTGGCGCCAAAGCGCGCGATCCGGCGGCGGATGCGCCGGTGGTCGCCTTTGATTTCGACGGCACGCTGACCATCCGCGACAGCTTCATGGCTTTCCTGAAATGGCGCGCCGGGCCCGCTGGATATGTCCTGGGCCTGCTGCGGCTCGCGCCGGCGACGGGGGCCTACGTTCTTCATCGCGACCGGGGCCGGTTAAAGGCCGCCGCGGTGCGGGTGTTTCTGAAGGGCCTCTCGCGTGAAAAACTGGAAGCCGAGGCTCGGGAATTCGCCGAGCGATTCTCCCGCAGCCTGCTGCGCCCTGACGCCGTGGCCACCTGGAAGCGCTGGCGCGGTGAACACGTGCGGCTGGTGATCGTCACCGCGTCGCCGGAGCTGCTGGTGGCGCCGTTCGCCCGGGGGCTGGGAGCCGACGCCCTGATCGGCACCGACCTGGCGTTCGACGCGCAGGATCGGGTCGCCGGCGGTTTCGCGACGCCCAACTGCCGGGGCGCGGAGAAGGTCGCGCGCCTGCAAGCCGCCTTCGGCGCGGACGTCGAGATCAGGGCGGCCTATGGCGACACCAGCGGCGACCGCGAGATGTTGGCGATGGCCGAGGTCGCCGGCTACCGGGTGTTCAGGGGAACCCCATGAGGCACGCCAGAGACTCAGACCTGGATCGCGTCGAGGCGCTTCTCGTCCAGCTCAGGACCCTGCCCGGCCTGATCGAGAAGAAGCGCGGGGTCTTTTACCGCAAGAGCCGGTCATTCCTGCACTTCCACGAAGACCGCAAAGGCCTGTTCGCCGACCTCAGCGATCCCGACGAGCGCATTGATGTGACCGAGCCACAGGGTCGGGCGGCGCTGATGGCCGCCGCACGGGCTCGCCTGAACCTTTAGCTCTCGTCGGTTTCGCGCTTTTCCCAGACGTGATCGACGATGCCCCAGGCCTTGGCTTCCTCGGCGGTCATATAGCTGTCGCGGTCCAGCACGCTCTCGACGGTCTCCACTGTCTGGCCGGTGTGCTTGGCGTAGAGTTCATTCAGCCGGTGCTTGGTCTTGATGATGTCCTCGGCGTGGCGCTCGATGTCGCTGGCCTTGCCGGAAAATCCGCCGGAGGGCTGGTGCACCATGATGCGAGAGTTGGGCAGCGCGATCCGCTGGCCCTTCTCGCCGGCCATCAGCAGGAATGAGCCCATCGAGGCGGCCATCCCCAGGCAGAGCGTGATCACCGGGCTCTTGATGTATTGCATGGTGTCGTAGATCGCCAAGCCTGAGGTTACCACGCCACCCGGCGAGTTGATATACATCTGGATTTCCTTCTTGGGGTTCTCGGCCTCGAGATGCAGCAGCTGGGCGCAGATCAGCGCCGCCATGCCGTCCTCAACCGGGCCCGCCAGAAAGATGATCCGGTCCTTCAGCAGCCGGGAAAAGATGTCATAGGCGCGCTCGCCCCGGCTCGTCTGCTCGACGACCATCGGCACGAGGCCCAGCGCGGTGGTGACGGGGTCACGCATAGGGAGAAAGTCCTTCTCGGAATCGCGCGAACCTGCCGACCGTCCGCCACCTCGATATCGCGTGCCGCGGGCATCGGCGCAAGGTGACCCGACGCCGCGCGGGCGTTTCGGCTTGATCGCGCCCGCCCGCAGGCCATGGTGACGCCGCATCGTGGGAGAAGACAGTATGCAGTTCAGGATCATCGCGCTGGCCGCTGTTGCGGTATTCATCGTCCTTCCCGCGGGCGCGGCGCCGGGCAAGCCGGTCGCCAAGGACGCAAGGGTGCTGGCCGCCGCGGAAGCCGCCAGACCCCAACAGCTCAAGCTGCTTGAGCAGATCGTCAACATCGATTCCGGAACCGGCGATGTGGACGGCGGGCGCAAGGTGGCCGCCGTGCTGACCGCGCGCCTCAAAGCGATGGGCTACGGGATCAAGAGCGTGGAGGCCGAAGCCGACGGCCTGCCGGAAAACACGGTCGCGACGCTGACCGGGACCGGCAGGGGCCGCATCCTGCTGATCGGCCATATCGACACCGTGTTCGGACCCGGGACGGTCGCCAAGCGTCCGTTCCGCATGGACGCCGAAAAGGCCTATGGGCCGGGTGTGTCCGACGAGAAAGGCGGCGTGGTCGAAGGGATCTATGCACTGCAGATCCTGCACGACCTCAAGTTCACTGACTTCAAGCAGATCGTCTTCCTGATCGAGACATCCGAAGAGCGCGGCTCGCCGGGCACGCGGGCCTTGATCGCAAAGCTGGTGGCCGATACCGACGTCGAGCTCAACCTGGAACCCGGCGACCTGCCCGACGTGCTGACCGTCTGGCGCAAGGGCAGCGCCACGTTCCACATCGACGTCAAAGGCCGCGCGGCGCACGCCGGAATCGCGCCTCAGGAAGGTCGCAACGCGGCGCTCGAGCTCATTCACCAGATTCAGGCCGACGATGTCTTTCCCAAGAGCGGCGACGGACTGACCGCGAACCTGACCGTGATGGACGCCGGGACCCGGGCCAACATCATCCCGGAAAACGCCTCGGCGCAGATCAACGTCCGGGTCCGCGACAAGGCCGACCTGGAGAAGGTCCAGGCGACGATGGAAAGCAACGCCAGGACGACCGCCATCCCTGACACCAAGGTGGCGATCAGCCGCGAGCCGTCCTTTCCCCCGCTCGCCAACAATTTGGCAACCGACGCCCTGGCGGACCGGGCCGAAGCGATCTACGCGGGCCTGGGCCTGAAGATCGGCCGTGGCGGCAATGGCGGCGCCTCCGAATCCGCTTTGGCGGCGGAGGCCGGGGTTCCAGCGCTGGACGGCCTCGGTCCCGCGTCGGGAGGATTCCATGCCGATACGGAATTCCTAGTGCTGAGCTCGGTGACGCCCCGGCTATACCTTCTGACCAAGCTGATGATGGAACTTGGTCACGCGCCGCCGCCTCGAATGAAATAGCCCGTGATGGAAAGCGGTCTGCGACAGGCCCTGACCCGAGCCAATCCGGTGGTCTTCACCGCAGTCGCCGGACTGGCGGGCTTCTGCGCCTATTTCTCGATGTACGCCTTCCGAAAACCCTTCGCGGCGGCGACCTTCGAGGTCGTGCCGGGCTGGCATTTCGCGCTGGATTTCAAGGTCGCTCTGGTGCTGGCGCAGGTGTTTGGCTACGCGCTTTCCAAGTTCATCGGCGTCAAGTTCGTCTCGGAAATCAGCCCCGCGGGCCGCGCCGGCGCCATTCTGGGGCTGATCGGGTTAGCCTGGCTGGCCCTGGTCGCCTTCGCCCTCCTGCCGGCGCCCTGGAACGTAGCGGCGTTCTTCTTCAACGGCCTGCCTCTAGGCATGATCTGGGGCCTGGTGTTCGGCTACATGGAAGGCCGGCGGGTCTCCGAGGTGCTGGGGGCGATCCTCTGCACCAGCTTCATCGTCTCCTCGGGCGTGGTGAAGTCGCTGGGCGCCTGGTTGATCGCGATCCATGTGGATCGGTTCTGGATGCCGGCGACAGCCGGCGCCGTGGTGTTTCCGCTGCTCTTCCTGTCGGTGTGGATCCTCAGCCAGCTGCCCAACCCCGACACCGCCGACCAAACGGCGCGGGTCCGACGCGCGCCGATGGACGCGGCCGAGCGGCGCGTGTTCCTGGCCACCTATGCGCCGGGGATCATCCTGTTGGTGGTATCCTACGTGCTGCTGACCGCCTTCCGCGACTTCCGCGACAACTTCTCGGCCGAGGTCTGGACGGCGCTCGGCTACGGCAAGGTGGCCGGTGTCTTTACCGCCAGCGAGCTGCCGGTGGCGGCGATCTCGCTGGTGGCGCTGGCCGCGATCATGGCGGTGCGCGACAACCGCCGGGCGCTGCTGGTGGTCCACGGAATCGTGGTCGGGGGCTACGTGTTGCTGGGCGCCGCGACCTGGGCCTTCCAGGCGCACCTGATCGCGCCGCTGCCCTGGATGATCCTCGTCGGCGCGGGGCTCTACCTGGCCTACACGCCGTTCAACGCGGTGCTGTTCGACCGGCTGATCGCCTTCAGCGGCCGCGTGGCCACAGCCGCGTTCCTGATCTACGTCGCCGACGCCTGTGGCTATGTGGGCAGTGCGGCCCTGCTGGTCTGGCGCAGCTTCGGCGCGGTCCAGCTGGACTGGCTGCGGTTCTTCATCCTCAGCGCCTACGCCACCAGTCTCGTCGGCGCGGTGCTGACCAGCCTCGCCGGGCTCTACTTCTCACGCCAGGCCGGCGCCGGCGATCAGGTGCGGAGATAAGCGTGTATCGCACCGACCTGGCCGGCACGCGCCACAGCTTTCCGGATCTGAAGGCGCTGATGGCGGCGGCGACGCCGTTCCGCTCGGGCGATCAGCTGGCCGGCCTCGGCGCCGCCAGCGCCGAGACCCGGATCGCCGCACGCTATGGGCTGGCCGACCTGCCGCTGACGATCTTTCTTGAGGATCTGCTGATCCCCTACGAGGACGACGAGGTCACCCGTCTCATCGTCGACACCCATGATCGCGCGGCCTTCGCCCGGATCTCCCACCTGACGGTCGGCGCCTTTCGCGAATGGCTGTTGTCGAACGAGACCGATGGGCCGCGTCTGAGCGCCATTGCCCCAGGCGTCACGCCGGAGATGGCGGCGGCAGTGTGCAAACTGATGCGCAACCAGGACCTGATCGCTGTGGCGCGGAAGATCACGGTGCGCAGCGCTTTTCGCACCACCCTGGGCGAGCCGGGGCGTCTGGCGGTCCGCCTTCAGCCCAACCACGCGACCGACGATCCCCGCGGCGTGGCGGCCTCGATCCTCGATGGGCTGATGCTGGGCTGCGGCGATGCCGTGATCGGGGTCAATCCGGCGACCGACAGCCTGGCCACGGCCCGCACGCTGCTGGAGCTGATCGAAGACCTGCGGCTGCGCCTGGAGATCCCAACGCAAAGCTGCGTGCTGACCCACGTCACCAACACCCTCGAACTGATTGAGCTCGGCGCGCCCGTGGACCTGACCTTCCAGTCGATCGCCGGGACCGAGGCGGCCAATCGCGGGTTCGGCGTGGATCTGGCGCTGTTGCGCGAAGCCCACGACGCCACCCTGACCCTGGGCCGCAATCCGCGCGGCGACAACGTTATGTATTTCGAGACCGGCCAGGGTTCGGCGCTCTCCGCCGGCGCCCATCGTGGGGTGGATCAGCAGACCCTCGAGGCGCGGGCCTACGCGGTCGCGCGTCCGTTCCGGCCGCTGCTGGTCAATACCGTGGTCGGATTCATCGGGCCGGAGTACCTCTACGACGGCAAGCAGATCACCCGCGCCGGGTTGGAAGACCACTTCTGCGGCAAGCTGATGGGCCTGCCGATGGGGGTGGACGTCTGCTACACCAACCATGCCGCCGCCGACCAGGACGACATGGATGATCTCCTCACCCTGCTGGGGGTTGCGGGCGTCAATTTCGTGATGGGCGTTCCCGGCGCCGACGACGTCATGCTCAACTACCAGAGCACCAGTTTTCACGACGCCCTCTATCTTCGCGAGGTGCTGGGCTTGCGGCCGGCCCCTGAGTTCGAAGCCTGGCTCGAGGGCGCCGGCCTGATGGACGGCTGTGGGCGCATGGTCGAGGTTGGCGCGTCGGGCGGCGCTCATCGTCTCCTGCTGGAGCACCTGGATCGTGGCTGACATCCCGGCGCGAGATGCTTTTCAAGCGCTGCGCCAAGCGACGCCCGCCCGTGTCGGGCTCGGACGGGCGGGACAGGGCCTGCCGACCGCCCCGATGCTGGCCTTCCAGCTGGCCCACGCCCGAGCCCGGGACGCCGTCCACGCGCCCCTGGACGTCGCACGGCTGCGTGACGCCTTGGCCGGCGAGCCCCTGGAGGTCCACAGCGCCGCCGGCGACCGCGCCGCCTATCTGATGGATCCCGATCTCGGTCGTCGGGTGGGTCGAGACAGCCCCACCCTGCCCCGCAGCGAGTATGACCTGGCGATCGTGGTCGCCGACGGCCTTTCAGCCCTGGCGGTTCACAGCCATGCGGCCGCGGTCGTCGCCGCGCTCGGCGCCCGGCTGACCGGCTGGCGGATCGCCCCCGTGGTGATCGCGCGCCTGGGGCGGGTGGCGATCGGCGACCCGATCGGCGCGGCGCTCGGCGCCCGGCTGGTGGTCGTGCTGATCGGCGAGCGGCCGGGGCTCAGCGCCGCCGACAGCCTGGGCGCCTATATCACCTTCGACCCGAAACCTGGCCGACGCGACAACGAGCGCAACTGTGTCTCGAACATCCGCGAGCCGAGTGGCCTCTCGCGGGACCAGGCCGCCGACAAGATCGCCTGGCTGCTGACCGAAGCCCGGCGGCTGGGGTTTACCGGCGTCGAGCTAAAGGACCGGGAAGTCGCCTCGCAGCTCAAGGATCAGGCGGCGATCCGCGCCAGCCAGTCCCGCAACACGCCCAGCACCTGATCGCCCGACGCATAGCCACGAGTGACGACGCCGTAGACGCCATCTTCGTTGGGGCCGGCGACCAGGGTGGGGAAGCCGGTCACGCCGGCGCGTTGCGAGATCGCATAGTCGCGCCAGGTCTCCGATTTGGCCGCCTCGCTGGCCCAACTCGACAGGAAGGGCGCGCGGTCAAGGCCGAGCTCCTCGGCGAGATCGGCCAGCACCTCGGCGGTCGTCACGTCGCGGCCTTCGCCATAGAAGGCGCGCTGAGCACGGGCGAGGTAGGCGGCCGCCAGCTCCTCGCCGTCGCGCCGGGCGACAACCACGGCCCGGGCCGCCGGATCGGTGTCATAGGCAAAGCCCGGCCGGGCCATGCCAGACCCGTTGAACGGCAGCCCCGTGGCCTCGTGGACATGGGTCCAGTGGTCTGCGAGCTCCAGCTTGGCTTCCGGCGTCATCGGCGTCTCGGTCCCCGGGCGCAGGCCACCCATCACCACGCGGATCGGCAGGGCGGCGCCGAACGTGCGGCGGATCTCCTCGATCACCGGCGAGAACCCGTAGCACCACGAACACATCGGGTCGGAAAAGTAGATCAGGTGGGGCGTGGTCATGGCGCGAAGCCCTCCATGGTCTGAACCATGGCAGGCGATCGCGGCGCGGTCACCTGCGGGCGCTTCACCTTTGCCCCAGTCTGGGTCATTTTGCAGCGATGGCGCACGACCACCACGATCATCAGCACCCGCACGATCATGGGCAGGACCCGCCGTCCGATATGGCGCTTCGCGTGAAGGCGTTGGAATCCCTGCTGGTGGAGAAGGGGCTGGTCGATCCGGCGGCGCTGGACGCCATCGTCGATCACTTCGAGCACCGGGTCGGCCCGCGCAACGGCGCCCGCGTGGTGGCTCGCGCCTGGACCGATCCCGACTTCAAGGCTCGCCTGATGAATGACGCCACCAGCGCCATCTCCGAGCTGGGCTATTCCGGCGGCCAGGGCGACCACATGGTGGTGGTGGAGAACACCCCTGGCGTCCACAACCTCGTCGTCTGCACCCTTTGCTCCTGCTACCCGTGGCCCGTGCTGGGCCTGCCGCCGGTCTGGTACAAATCCGCGCCCTATCGATCGCGCGCGGTGATCGCTCCGCGCGGCGTGATCGCCGAGTTCGGGACGAAGCTGCCTGACGACATCGAGGTCCGAGTCTGGGACTCGACCGCTGAGTTGCGCTACCTCGTGCTGCCGGAACGGCCGGTTGGGACCGAGGGGCTGAGCGAGGACGCACTTGCCGCCCTGGTTACCCGTGACGGCATGATCGGCACGGCGCGGCTGTGAGGGCGCGACTGTGAACGGCGTCCACGACATGGGCGGCATGGAGAACCTGGGTCAGGTGGCCCCGGAGGCCGACGAGCCGGTGTTCCATTTCGCCTGGGAGGGCCGGGTGCACGCGCTCAGCGTCGCCTCGCCGACCCGGCGCAACATCGACGAGGGCCGCCACCAGCGCGAGAAGATCCCGGGGCCAGAATATCTGGCCATGAGTTACTACGAAAAATGGTTCCGCGGGTTGAGCGAGCTGCTGGTCGCCCATGGCTTCGTCACACCGGCGGAGCTGGCGTCGGGCCGCGCCGCGCCGGACGCTGCGAAAGCCACCCCTGTGCTCCTCGCCCTCGATGTCGCCTCGCGATTCGCCCGCACCGGCTCCTACATTCGCGAAGCCTCCCCGCCGTTGTTCGCCGAGGGCGACGCCGTGTGCGCACGCGATCTCAACCCGTCGGGGCATACCCGCCTGCCGCGCTATGTCCGAGGCCGGAAGGGCGTGATCATGTCCGGGCGCGGCGCCCATGTCTTCCCGGACTCCCACGCCCACGGCCGGGGCGAGGACCCCTGGCCGCTCTACACCGTGCGGTTCGCCGCGCGCGACCTCTGGGGCGAAGCCGCCAACGCCCGCGACAGCGTCTGCCTGGATCTCTGGGAGCCCTACCTTGAGCCCGCCTGATCCCCTGACCCTGCCACGATTGCCGCGCGATGCGGATGGGCCGGTGTTCGGCGAGCCCTGGCAGGCCCAGGCGTTCGCGCTTGCCTTGCAGCTGCACGCCCAGGGGGCATTCACCTGGACCGAGTGGGCCAACGCGCTATCCGAGCGCCTCGCGACCCTTGCCCCG
>JANXXA010000313.1 GCA_025350885.1 Phenylobacterium sp. | reverse complement strand
GCCTGAGCTCGCCAAAGCGGGCGCGGCGTTTTGGTTTGCCGCCGGGCCCCGCGATAGGCGAGGATCGTTCCATGTCGCCCGCTCAGAGGCGCGCCGGGAGTGATCCACATGGCCGAACCGATTCTCGATCCCGATCTGCCGATCGTCGATCCGCACCATCACCTGTGGGACCAGCGCAGCTATGCCCCGCGCCCGGTGGCGCCCGGGGCGCCGCCCGAACACCCCTTCATGACCGCCATCGCCGGGGCCCGGCGCTATCTGCTGGACGAATTGCTGGCCGACACCGGATCGGGACACAAGGTGGTCGCCACCGTGTTCGTCGAGTGCGGGTCCTTCTACAACGCCGGCGCGACCGCGCCGATGAGCCCGGTGGGCGAGACCGAATTCGTCAACGGCGTCGCCGCGATGAGCGCCAGCGGCCTTTACGGCGAGACCCGCGTCTGCGCCGGGATCGTCGGCAAGGCCGACCTGTTGCTGGGCGATGCGGTGAAACCGGTGCTGGAAGCCCACATCAAGGCGGGCGGCGGGCGCTTCAAGGGCATCCGCAACTCCGCCTCCTTCGACGCTGACAAGGAGGTGTTGGGGCCGCTGAACCGTATGGAGGCCGGGTTCTATCTGCGCGAGGATTTCCGCGCCGGGTTCAAGCATCTGGCGCCGATGGGCCTGTCGTTCGACGCCTGGCTTCTGGAGCCGCAGCTTCCCGACCTGATCGACCTGGCGCGCGCGTTCCCGCAGACCACGATCATCCTGGACCATGTTGGCACGCCGCTGGGCCGGGGCAGCTATCAGGGCCGGCTGGCGGAGCGCTTCGACGGCTGGCGAGCCAATATCGTGGAGCTGGCCAGGTCGGGCAATGTGCGGGTGAAGCTGGGCGGGCTGGCCATGGCCTTCTGCAACTTCCCTTCGTTCCTGGCCGAGCCGCGAGCGTCGTCGGAACAGCTGGCGTCCGAGTGGGCGCCCTATGTCGAGACCTGCATCGAGGCGTTCGGGGCGGAACGGTGCATGTTCGAGAGCAACTTCCCGGTGGACATGGGGGCCTGCGACTACCCCACCCTGTGGAACGCCTTCAAGCGGATCGCGGCGGGCTGTTCGCAGAGCGAGAAGACCGCGCTGTTCAGCGGGACAGCGGCCAAGACCTACCGGCTGGACCTGTGAGACCTGGGACCGGTAGCCGACGGGAGATCGGCATGACGCGGGCAATCCTGCTGGCGGCCCTGCTGGCGCTGGGCTCCGCGCCCGGCCTGGCGGCGGGCAGGCCCTCCGGCCATCCGCAGATCCCGGCGGCGATCTTCACCGATCCGGCGCCCGACAAGGCGCACCCGCCGCGCATGGAGGTGCTGCATATTCCCAGCGGGGGCGTGGAGATCAACGGTGTCGCCTATCTGGCCGGCGGCGCGGGACCGCACCCCACCGTGGTGCTGGCGCATGGCCTGCCCGGCAACGAGAAGAACCTGGACCTGGCCCAGGCGATCCGGCGCGCCG
Organism: Phenylobacterium sp.; assembly: GCA_025350885.1. GTDB lineage: Bacteria > Pseudomonadota > Alphaproteobacteria > Caulobacterales > Caulobacteraceae > Phenylobacterium. Next base: position 5,436 of record JANXXA010000313.1, on the reverse strand, counting down.
GTTGGAACGTGCTGACGTTCAACTACCGCGGCTCCTGGGGCAGCCCGGGGACCTACAGCTTCGAGGGCAACCTGGCCGACGCCAGAGCGGTGCTGGCCTTTGCGCGCAGCCCCGCCAACGCCCAGGCCCTGGGGATCGACACGCGACGGCTGGTGCTGGCCGGCCACAGCATGGGCGGCTGGGTGACGGCGCTGACGGCGGCGCAGGACCCCGAGCTGGCCGGGGCGGTGATGATCTCGGCGGCCGATATGGGCGGGCGCGGCGCGACGCCGGGCGCCCGGCCGATCGTGGTCAAGGCCATGGCCGCGGACATGGAGAGCCTGGCCGGAACCTCACCGGAGAAAATGGCCGACGAGATCATCGGCTTTTCACCCCGCCTCTCGTTCAACGCCGCCGTGGCCAGGGGCCTGGTCTACAAGCCGCTGCTGGTGCTGACCTCCGACGATGGTTTTGCGCCCGGCTCAGACAAGCTGGTCAAGGCGATCGTGTACGACGGCGGCCAGCGGGTCACCGCACGGCATGAGGCCACCGATCACGGCTGGAGCGGCAGACGCATCGCGCTGGAGGCCGCGGTGATCACCTGGCTGCAGGGTCTGCCGTCGGCGCCGGCGCGCTGAGCGTATCGGCCTCGCGGCGGCGGTAGGGACGGGTGTCGCCCTGGGCCACCTGGCGGCGGCGCGCGATGTAGATCGGCAGGACGGCCATCGCCACCCCGGCCATGTGGGCGAACATGTGCGCGGCCGAGAGCTCGCGGCCGACGACGCTGGGCGCCACACCGACCGCCAGCACCAGCCACATGGCGACCATGGCGATGTCGCCGCGCCGCACGAACGGCAGGATGGCATAGGCGCCCGCGGTCGCTCCGTAGAACACCACGACATCGACCACCACGGCGTCGGGGAACAGGGTCCCGGGGATCGCCAGCGGCGCAACCAGCGCCATCGCCCCGGCCAGCACCCCGAGCGTGGCCGTCAGACGCAGCATCCTCAACTGGGCGGTGGCGAACACCTGGGCGCGATCCCCTCAGCAAAACCGGTGACCGTCTTAGGGTCCCGGCCGTCAAGTCGCCGTGAACTTTCTTGGTTAGCCGCGGCTGAAGCCTCGGCGCGGCGCGAGGCGGGCATTTGCCAAGGGCGCGCGGGGCTGTAGGGGTGACCGGGATGGGCGAGGTCAGCGACATTGCGGTCTACCAGAAGCTTTCGGCGGTGGCCGACGAGCTGGACCAGCTGGCGGCGCAGGGCGCGAGCCTGGTCGGCGACGCGGCGCTGACCACGGCGGCGCGGACGGTGCGCGGCATGGCCAGCGCCGTCTACGAACACATCATGGCCGACCGCGAGCCGGGCCCGGACAACTGAGCCCGACCGCGGCCGGCCCTTGCCAGCGTCGGCGAACCGGCCAGGATGGCCGTATCGAAAACAGAGGGGAAACGACCATGAAGACCTTGAGGGCTGCGATTCTGGCGATGGCCCTGGCCGGGGCGACACTCGCCGGAGCGGCGCGGGCCGAGGGGCCGCCCGTCGGCCTGAAACCCGCCCACGTCGCCGGGCCGGGGCTGAACGTCCTGGACCTGGAGGGCCAGAAGACCTGGTACATGGCCAAGCTCGGCATGACGGTGGCCAACACCTATAAGCGCGAAGGCAAGCCGTTTGAGTACATCATGGGCCTGGGCGACGGCCCGGGCGCCGCGATCATCGCCCTGCTGGCGGCGCCACAGCGGCCGGCGGGCCCGAACGGCTTTGGCCGGATCATCCTGGCCGTGCCCGACGCCAAGGGGCTGGCCGACTGGCTGAAGACCCAAGGGGTCGAGACCCGCGAGGTGATCGCCGGCGTGGCCTATTTCATCCGCGACCCCGAGGGCAACGCCATCGAGCTCTACAGCGCGCCCAAGCCGTAGAGCGGCCACGCTATCGGCCTGAGGGGTGAGGAACGCGGGCGGGCCCCTATCCGGGGAGGTAGGCTACGATTGCGGAACAAAACAAAAACGTCTAGAAACTGGGCCTCACTACAAATGAGTCGATCCTGGCTGACGCCGATGGTTATGGCTCCGTTAGGCAGCGATGGACGAGCCCTTTCCTGACCCTTCCGATCTTGTCGGTCTCCTTCAGCTGGCGTCATTCAGCCAGCTTGGATCTGATTTCGCAGCACCTGCCGACCTTGGCCCAGTACATGGGGCTTGAGACGTTGTCGTTGGCCGAAAGCCACTTGGTGTTTCGCAATCCCGTTCCGATGGCGTTCGCTTTAGAGCGCCTGAAGGAACGCGTAACGATCTCCCTTTTCGACACGCTATCGACTATCTGATCGGCGGTCGGAGCGCTCGACTGAGTCGAACACTGTGTACGCGACGCCGTTGGCCGATACGCAAATGAGCGCGAACGGCGGGTCCGCGAAATTTACTGAAGGGTGAAGCTCAGCATAGGCCGTGTCGAACCAGTGCCACAAAGCGAGCGAGTCCATCAGGCCACCACCCGACCTCGTGGCCCATAGATACGCAGCCTTCTTTGGGCGTTGGCGCACCGCAAAGCCCTCAGACGCTAGCTCGTCATCAAGGGCGCGAAGTTCGTCGAGGGTCGGTCCAGTCATAGTCCTACGAGCTACCACTTCGGCGTTTGAGGGGCACCCGCGTCGCCGCTCTTGTCCCCATACATCGCAATGTATGGCGGCGGTCTCAGGCGCAAGGGTGTCGGGCGTGCGCTGAGGGCCCTGACCAGGGTTCGGGACAGCTCCGGGTCCGCCGCTGGTAGCGCGATCCTAAGCGGCGAAGCCCATCAGGCCGGCAGCGGAGCCTGAACCTTCGCCGGACCAGGGGGTTCAGCCTGGGTTCAGGCCCGCCGCGCGAAGTGCGGGGGTCGGGGACTGACAGCCGAGGATGACGCCTATGAAACATCTGCTCTATGCCGCAGCCGGCCTGCTGGCCGTCGCCGCGCCGCTTTCCGCCTACGCCGACCCGGGCGGCCGGCATGGCGAAGGCCGTGGTGAAGGCCATGGCGAGGATCATGGCGACCGGCATGGCGACCGGCGCGAGTCGCACGACGACCGCCGCGAACTGCGCCACGACCAGCGAGACGCGGAACGCGACGGCCGGATCGGTCCAGGCGAACGACGAGAGCTCAAGCGCGATCACCGCGAGATCAAGGCCGACCGCCACGATCTGCGCTATGATCGGGCGCATCCCGAGAGCTGGCGCGACCGCGACGAGTGGCGCGAGTTTCGTGGGGCCCGCCAGGGCTATTGGTATGCGCCGGGCTACGGCTATCGGCCGATCGCCCACTACGGCTGGCGCCGTGGCGGCTATGTGCCTTCGAACTACCGCAACTATTACGTGCAGGACTGGGGCTACTACGGCCTGCGCGCCCCGCCCCGCGGCTATCGCTGGATCTACGCCGACAACAACTTCGTGCTGATGTCCGCGGCCAACGGCCTGATCGCCGACATCCTGCTGCACGGCTATTAGCGCGAGCGACCCCTTCCCGGACACGGGAAGGGGTTCCGCCGCCGGCGACGAAGGTTAAGTTGCGCCTCCAACACCGGAGGACGCCATGCGCCGCCTGACCCTCGCCCTGCCCGCGATCTTCACCGCCACCGTCGTCTGCGCCCTGCCGGCGTTCGCCCAGACACCAGCGCCGGCGAAGCCCGCGTCCGCCGCGTCGGCGCCGACGCTGCTGTCGGTGAAGGATGTGATGCGCCACATCATCAATCCGGCGGCGGAGACCTATTGGGCCCATTCCGGCGAGGTTGACGACGAGAAGGGCGCCAACGACCGGGTGCCCACCGCCCAGGCCGACTGGAACATCAATATCGCCACCGCCGCCCAGATCGCCGAGGCGGGGAACCTCTTGCTGATGGACGGCCGCGCGCGCGATCCGAACGGGCCCTGGCGGACCTATGCCCTGGCGCTGAACGCCGCCGGCGTCGCCGGGATGGCGGCGGCTGCGGCGCACAACCACGACAAGACCAATGATGCCGGCAGCGCCATGTACGACGCCTGTTTCCAGTGCCACGGGCGCTATATCCCCCGGCCGAAGGACAGCCTCTACCGGCACGACATCGACAAGGACCTGAAAGCGGCGGGCAAGCCGCAGAAGTAGGCTAGGGTCCGGATATTAGAGGGGGAGACACCATGGATTTTCACCGCAGACACCTGTTGGCCGGCGGCGCCGCGCTGGCCGGCGGCGCGTTCCTGGGCCGAGAGGCGCGATCGGCCATCGCCCTGACGGCGCCGGAGGGCGTCGGGCTCTCCAGCGCCGGACTGGCCGGGCTCGATGCGGCGATGCACGGGCTGGTGGACGCGCAGAAGCTGGCGGGGGTGACCACGCTGGTCGCCCGGCACGGCAAGGTCGTCCACTTCGACGCCTACGGCAGACGCGACCTCGACACCGGCGCGGCGATGCAGAAGGACACCATCTTTCGCATCGCCTCGATGACCAAGCCGACCATCGGCGTGGCGATGATGATGCTGTGGGAACAGGGAAAGTGGAAGCTCAGCGACCGGCTCGACGCGAACATCCCCGAGTTCAAGGGCCTGCGCGTCAGGGGGCTGAACGGGGCGACGGCGGAGCCGCGGACGCCGCAGACCATGGCCCAGATCATGAGCCATACCGCAGGCTTCGGGGTGAGCGCCGACTATGCCGGGCTGAACTTTCGCGACGGCGACCTGCAGGGGATGATCGACAAACTGGCGAAGCTGCCGCTGGCCAGCCAGCCAGGGACCGACTGGGCCTATGGCCCCGCCGTCGATATCCAGGGCTATCTGGTGCAGAAACTCTCGGGCCAGCCGCTGGACGTGTTCATGGCGCAGCACCTGTTTGCCCCGCTGGGGATGGTCGATACCGGCTTTTGGCAGCCGGCGGCGAAGGCCAGCCGGATCGCCCGGATCAACACCTACAAGGACGGTAAAATCGTCACCGCGCCCGTGCAGGGCGACCCGACGAAGCAACCCACCTTCCTCTCCGGGTCCGGCGGGCTGACCTCGACCGCCGAGGACTACTGGCGGTTCTGCCAGATGGTAGGGAATGGCGGCCAGTCGGGCGGTCGCCGCTATCTCAAGGCCGAGACCGTGCGGCTGATGCGCCGCTCGGTGCTGCGCCCGGGCGTGATGGTCGATCTCTATGGACCCGACCAGCCGGGCCTGGGCTTCGGCCTGGACTTCGCGGTGATCGAGGACCCGGCCAGGGTTCCCACGCCGCAGGGCAAGGACACCTTCTATTGGGGCGGCGCCTTCGGGACCTGGTTCTGGATCGACCCGACCAACGACCTGATCTTCGTGGGCATGATCCAGAATATCAGCGGCAGTGTGCCGGGCGGGGGCACACCCAACGTTCGCGAGGTCAGTCCCCGGGCGGTCTATGCGGCCCTGACCGACCGGGCGAAGTAACCCCTGCTCACGGCGCCGCGACCGCCCGCAGTTCGCCGCTGGCGGTCGCGGCGTGCAGTTCGCCC
>JANXXA010000294.1 GCA_025350885.1 Phenylobacterium sp. | reverse complement strand
GCGCCCCGGCGACGCCGCCGATGGCCGCCCCACCGGCCCGGCCGCCGTGGTGGGCGGCGAGATTGGAACCCAGCAGCGCGCCGGCGATCCCGCCGATCACCGTCCCGGCCGTTCCGTCGCTGCGGCAGCCGGAGTCACGGGCATAACCGTACGATTGCGCCACACTGGGCGTGGCGACAGCGGCAGCCGCCAGGGCGGCGATCACGGCGCCAGAAATAGCGGCGACTTTCATGTCTTTCTCCGATTCTCTGTTGCGACCGGCGTCCCGTAGGGCCCGTCTTGAGCTGGAGTAGACGCCCCCACGACTGAACGGCGGCTGGGAGCGCGGTTATCCGCCGTTCATCGCGCCGGCGCGCCCTCAGGCTGAGTAGGCCGGCTTCAGACCCGCGGAGGTCCAGCGAACCTTGCCGATCTTGCCCAGGCCCGAAAGCGTCAGCCAGACGTCGCGCATGTCGCGCCCGCCGAACGCCAGGTTGGTGGTCATCGGGTCGTTTGACTGGATGAACTCGATCGCGCCGGCCTTGTCGAAGACGCTGACCCCACCGGCGAACAGCGTGCAGACGCAGACCCGGCCGTCGGCCTGAACTTTCAGGCTGTCGCCATAGGTGCGGCCGGCAAGCCTGCCGTGCTCACCGGCCGGCGGATAGGAGGTCGCCGGGCCCAGGACGCCGGGCGCCTTGATATCAAATGTCCACAGGTGCGGGGTCTCGCTGCAGTGGAGCTGTCTGCCGTCCGGCGACAGGCCGATGCCGTTGGCCGAACCCATTCCACCGCGAACCTGGCGCACATGCCGGCCGTCGGCCGTGGCGTAGAAGATGCCGCCGTCGCCCGGCGTCTTGCCGATGTCGGTGATCCACATGCCGCCCCGGTGGTCGAAAACCAGGTCGTCCAGCGCCACGAATTTCCGGCCGTCGCAGGCGTCGTAGAGTGTCGTCAGCGCGCCGGTCGTCAGGTCCAGCCGCTGGATCGAGCCGCTGGTGAACTGGCCAGGCGCAGGCTCGACCGCGGCGTTGATTCCGTCGCGGATGCGAAAGCCGAAACGGCCGCCGTTGTTGGCGATGTAGAGGGCCCCGTCCGGGCCGATAGCCAGGCCGTTGGGGCCGCCCTCCAGCTGGGCGACGACGCTGACCTTGCCGTCGGGCGAGAGCCGGCTGACCGTCTTCCGCTGAATCTCGACGAACAGCAGCGAGCCGTCCCGCATGACCACCGGACCTTCGGGAAACCGCAGGCCCTCGGCGACGATAGTGATCGGCAGGGTCGGCGGCGGCAGTGGCGCGCGCGCGATCTGAGCGGCGACACGCCCTGCGACGCCGATCAACGGCAGGGCGGCGAGCAGGCTGCGGCGGTCCATGGACGGGCTCCTCAGGGTCAGCCGCGCAGGGCGGCGGAAATCGCGGCGAGGCCGGCCTCGAGCTCAGCCCCGGTCGGCCAGCCATAGCCCAGGCGGAAGTGGGTGTCGGGCATCTCGAACCAGTGCCCTGGGCCGACGTAGGCGCCGTGATCGTCCAGCAGGCGGCGATAGAAGGCCTCGGGTCCCCCCGGCGGCTCGGCAATCATTCTCGGGAAGCAGACAACTCCGCCCGACGGCCTGACCCACTCCAACAGCGGCTCGCTGGCCATCCAGGCGCTGACCAGGCCCAGCCGGCGGCGCATCTCGGCCAGGGAAGGCGCCAGGATCGCGGCGCGGCGCTCCAGCACCTGCTCGGCGATCCATTCGTCGATGACGCTGCCGCAGATGTTGATCTGCTCATGCGCCGCCAGGAACAGCTCCTGCAACGCCGGGTCGCGGGTGATCAGCCAGCCGGTGCGGATGCCCGGCACGCCATAGGCCTTGGAGAGCGACGAGACCCCGATCACGTGCGCGCCCAGGGACGCCGCCAGCGGCAAGGGTCCATCGAACGACAGGTCGCGATAGGTCTCGTCGACCAGCAGCCGGCAGCCGCGCCGGGCGGTGAGGTCGACCAGCGCCTGAAGCTCGGTCCGGCTCAGCATCACGCCGGTCGGATTGTGCGGGCAGGTGACGCTGACCAGCTTTGTCCGGGGCGTGATGGCCGCGGCGACCCTGTCGAGATCGAGCCGGAAACCGTCCTCGAACCTCAGGTCGACAGGCGTCACCGCGCAGCCGATGGCGCGCGGTGTCTCCAGATTGGTCGCGTAGTTGGGCCGGATCACCACCAGATGATCGTCCCGGCTCAGCAAGGCCGTGGCGACGATGAACAGCGCCCCGGCCGCCCCGGCGGTGACCAGCACGTCGGCCGCCGACAG
>JANXXA010000286.1 GCA_025350885.1 Phenylobacterium sp. | reverse complement strand
CCCAAAACCAACCGCGTGCACACCTCCTATTCGCTGGCGGCGGCGACCACCGGGCGGCTGGCCTCGTCAGACCCCAACCTGCAGAACATTCCGGTGCGCACCGAGGAGGGTCGCAAGATCCGCAAGGCGTTCATCGCCGAGCCGGGCCATGTGCTGATCAGCGCCGACTACAGCCAGATCGAACTGCGCCTCCTGGCCCACATCGGCGACATACCGCAGCTGAAGGCGGCGTTCGCCCAAGGGCTCGACATCCACGCCATGACGGCGTCCGAGATGTTCGGGGTGCCGGTGGAGGGCATGCCCGCCGAGACGCGCCGCCGCGCCAAGGCGATCAACTTCGGCATCGTCTACGGCATCTCGGCGTTCGGCTTGGCCAACCAGCTCTCGATCGGCCGCGAGGAGGCCGGCGCCTATATCAAGACCTACTTCGAACGCTTCCCCGGCATCCGCACCTATATGGACCGCATGCAGCGCCAGGTCCGCGCCGAGGGGTTCGTCACCACCATCTTCGGCCGCAAGATCTTCATCCCGGCCGCGCAGGGGAAATCGCCGGCCGAGCGCGCTTTCGGCGACCGCGCCGCGATCAACGCCCCGATCCAAGGCGCCGCCGCCGACGTGATCCGCCGCGCGATGATCCGCATGCCCCAGGCCCTGCGCGACGCCGGCCTGAGCGCCAGAATGCTGCTGCAGGTCCACGACGAACTGATCTTCGAGGCGCCGCAGGCCGAGGCCGACGCGGTGATCGCCGTGGCCCGCCAGATCATGGAAGCCGCCCCCGAACCCGCCGTGGCGCTCAGCGTCCCCCTGGTCGTCGATGCGCGGGCCGCCAGCAACTGGGACGACGCGCACTGAAGCCTCGGCCGGGAGGCAGATCGGTCAGGGTGTAAGTTGGCCCGACACACTGCCCACGGCAACGTTGCTGTCGGTCTGCCGACTGCGATGAACGTAAGTCGAATGACGGCGTTCAGTCAGCTGAGGGCTTCGCGCCGTTGATTTGTCGTTCGGTCAGGTGTGGTCCGGTGAGGAAGAAAACATGCTGCGATCACACTTGCTTCATTCGGCGAGCCTCGCCATCGCCGGCGTCGCGGCCTTCGCGTGCATCGGCGTCGTGGGCTCGAACGCCATCTCACACCCACACCTCAACAACGGTCCGGCGGATCAGGGGCCGAAGATGGCTCAGGATTTGTCTGGCGATGCAGCCCTGGGTCGCGACGTGTTCCGCTTCGAAACCTTCGGCACCGAAGGGTTCTGGACCGACGCCGTCCGCCTGCCAGCAGGCATTGCCGCGGCCAAGGTCACTCCGATGCAGGCCCTCGATCTCGGCCTCCAGGTCGACGTCGATGCCGTGCCACCCGAAGTCCGCGAGCGCCTTGCCCGCGAGCTGAAAGCCGACCCGTCAGGTCGCAGCTCCGGCGTCCTCAACGACGCGACGCTCACGTCGAAGCTGATCATGGCCAACGCCGTCATGGGCATGTCCGCGAAGGGCGACAAGGTCGGGGCCTCTTGCGCGCTCTGCCATTCGATGAGCGACGCATCCGTCTTCGAATCGCCGAAGGGTGGCTCCATAGGTCATCGGATCGATGGTCCGGCCAATCACAGCCTGAACCTTGGAGTCATCTTCGCCACGGCTGCCAACACCCGGGCGCTCTACACGGTGTCCCAGGTCGCGCTTGTCGCCAACAAGGGCAAGACCCTGGGCCGCGCCCCGACGGGATTGACGCCATTGTCAACCGAGGCCGACTTCGACGCTTACTTCAGCAACCCCAAATATTACCCCGTCGGCATGTTTGACGACAGCTTCGACGGCAACGGCGATCCGATGCACAATACGCCGCTGTTCCGCCAGGATCTGGCCGCGCCGTACGGCAGCGAAGGCACGTTTACCAGGATCGACGACTTCTCAAACCTGGTGTTCACCAGCCTTTTCGACCAGACCATGCTGACCACGCCTGGCGGACGCGCCTTCGTTCACAAGCTGGCGGGAGCCGCCGGCGACGAGATGATCGACAGCTATGTCAAGATTCTGGCCGCCACGGGCGTCACCGGCTACCCCTATGCGAAGACGACCAGCACGGGCAAACCTGGGGAACTGGCGACCCCGTTCGGGGTGCGTGTCGATAACCACAAGCTGCTGGCCATGAACGCCTATCTCGCCTCGCTCCAGGCGCCGCGCGGCGCGGCGGTTGATCGGCAATCGGCCATGCGCGGAAAGATCGCCTTCGAGACTTCGGGCTGCACCGGCTGCCACAATGCTGACCAGAGCCGCCTCGTGCCGACGACACTGCATCCCATGGGGCAGGTCTGGCCCGGCGACGCGCCGATGGTGCTCGCCCAGCGCGAGCCACCGCTGAACCCCGTCCTCAACAGCCCCGGCATCTTCGATGACAAGATGGCGGTGGTGAACGCAAGCGCGCGGGGCGAAAAGCGGGGGGTTGCGATGCCGCTGCTGCTCGACCTGGCCCGCAAACCCGTCTTCCTGCACGACAACTCGGTTCCGAGCCTTGAGGCCTTGTTCGATCCGCGCCGCGGGCCGACCGCGCCGCATCCGTTCTACGTCGCCAAGACGGCCCAGCGGGTGGATGTCGTGAACTTCCTGAAAGGCCTGGACACCGGTACGCGGTAAGCCGGGCATGGAAAACTTCCCGGCGGCGACATTGGCCGTGCCGGCGCCAGAAACGGTTGAGTCGCCCGACCGCACAGCCCTAGACCCTGTCCCGGGGCATCGCTGATATCTGGAGCGCGTCTCCTTCACTCAGCTCGAGCTGATCTGAGTGGGATGGGCTCCAGGGAACGCTGCGGCCGGCCAGACCGTTGCGATGTGGCGATTTCAGATTCCTGAAAATCCAACGCCAACGGAGACGATCATGCGAACGTTCACCAAGACCATCCTCTGCGGCCTCAGCGCCGTCGCCCTGCTGGCGGCGGGTGGCGCGGCTTCCGCTCAGACCCCCATGCCCATGAAAGACGGGGCGATGAAAGACGGGGCCATGAAAGACGGGGCCATGCAGCACGGGGCCATGAGCGACCACGGCATGACTCACTCGAACATGAAGATGTCCAAATCCCACATGCGGATGATGAAGAAATGCATGGCGATGGGCCACGACAAGATGGTGGCCAACGCCAAGTGCGAGGCGATGGCCGACAAGCACCCCGACATGATGAAGTCGGATGGCATGATGAAGAAGTAGAGACCCTAAGGCAGGGCGCACCCCTCGCCGAGCCGGAGGGGCCCGTGGCCCTTCCGCCTTGTCCGCATGCGTCGTTACAGTCATGTTTCGATGACGTGCGCCATCGTCCTGCGGCGCGTCCGGGGGATGCGTGGCCGACCTGTTCCTCAGCTACAAGTCCGAGGATCGCCCGTCGGTCAGGCCGCTGGTCGAGGCCCTGACCGCGGACGGGCTGACGGTCTGGTGGGATGCGCACATCGAGGCCGGAGCCGAATGGCGGCACGCGATCCAGACCGAGCTGGATCTGGCCAGGTGCGTGCTGGTGGTGTGGACCCGGCGCAGCGTCGGGCCGCAGGGGCGCTTCGTGCGCGACGAGGCGACACGCGCGCTGCGCCGGGGCGTCTATCTGCCGGTGCTGATCGAGAAGGTCGAACCGCCGCTGGGCTTCGGCGAAATACAGGCGCTGTCGCTCGTCGGGTGGAAGGGCGACCGCGCCGATCCGCGCTATCAGGCGGTGCTGGCGGCGGCGCGCGCTGTGGTCTCCGGCGCCGCGCGGCCGGCGGGCGCCGGGCACGTTGCGGGCCGGCCCGCTGTCGGGCGGCGCGCGATGATCGGCGGCGGGGCGGCGCTGGGGGTTGTGGCCCTTGGCGGGACCGGCTGGTGGCTGACCGGGCGCGGCGGGGCGCGGACCGACAGCATCGCGGTGCTGCCGTTCGCCAACCTGTCGGGCGATCCGGCCAGGGCCTATTTTTCCGACGGGATCGCCGAGGAACTGCGCGGCGCGCTGGCGCGGATCGCCGGGCTGAAGGTCGCGGCGCGCACCTCGTCGGAAAAGGTGCGCGACGCCGACGTCAAGGAGGCCGCCAGCAAACTCGACGTGGCCCATGTGCTGACCGGCAGCGTGCGCAAGGGCGATGGCACGATCCGGGTGGCGGCCCAGCTGGTCGATGGCCGCGACGGGCTGGAGACATGGTCACAGAGCTATGACCGGCCGGAAGGCGATGCGCTGAAGCTGCAGACGGGGATCGCCGAAAGCGTCGCCAATGCGCTCAGCCTGACGCTGGGGACGGCCAAGGCGATGCTGGGCGGGACGACCAACCCAGCGGCCTATGACGCCTATCTGCGGGGCGTGGCGATCCTGACGATCAGCGAGGCTGCGTTCCGCGCAAGGCTCGTCGCGTTCGAATCCGCGATCGCCGCCGACCCGAACTTCGCGGCGGCGCATGCCAACCGGGCGTTCTGGATGGGCATTGCCGCCGGAGAATCCCCCCCCGAAGAATCCGCGGCGTTGCTGGCGGGCGGCAAGGTCGCGGCGGCGCGCGCCATTGCGCTCGCGCCCACGCTGCCGCTCGGCCACATCGCGCTGGGCCGGGTTCAGCAGACGGGGCTCGACGTGCGCGGCGCCGACGCGTCCTATCGCAAGGCGCTGAGCCTGCCGGGGGTGAGCGCTCGCGATCTCAGCACCGCGGCGGGTTTCGAAAGCTATCTGGGCCGAGGCGCCGAGGCGCTGGCGCTTGCCGACCGCGCGATCAACCTGGACCCGCTGAACCCGGGCCCGGTGCGGCGGCGGATCGACGTCCTGTACCACAACCGGCGGTATCGCGAGGCGCTGGCCGCCACCGCCATCTACGACCGCGCCAACCCCGACACCCCGTCTCATCCCTACCTTACGGCGATGGCGCTGATCTTCAGCGGCGACCCGAAGGCAGCGCTTCCCGTCGCGGCGCGCAGCGAAGAGGCCTGGGTGCGCTACACCTGCGAGGCGATCGCTTTCGCGAAACTGGGCGACCGGGCCGGGTCCGACCGGGCGCTGGCCCAGCTGAAGGCGACCGGCAGCGGATCGTACCAGTTGGCGGAAGTCCATGCGATGCGCGGAGAGACCGAGCTTGCGTTCGCGCAGCTGGCCCAGGCCGTGGCGGTGCGCGACCCCGGGCTGATCGAGCTCAAAACCGACCCCGCCGTCGATTCCCTCCGCCCCGACCCCCGCTTCACCGCGATCATGGCCGGGTTAGGGTTTCCTGCGGTGTGAGGGCGCGGTGACGAGCGGGCCGGGCGGCAGGGCGCCCATTCCCCTGCGCGGCCGATCGGAAGCGGATCGCGAGGGGTCCTGGTGGAGCCGAGGGGAATCGAACCCCTGACCTCCTCATTGCGAACGAGGCGCTCTACCATCTGAGCTACGGCCCCAGGGTTTCAGACCCAGGAAGGCGCGGAATAACCCTTTTGGACCGGGCTCTGTCAAGCCGGCGCGACGCCGCCCTCCCGACGGGCCGTCCCACTCGTGGCCCACGGGCCGGCTTGTCTCCGCCGCAAAGCCCGCTAGAAGCGAGGCCATGGGCTCCTTCCTCTACTTCATCGTCGACAACCTGCTGAACCTGTTGATCCTGGCGATCATCGTCAGCGCGGTGCTGTCGTGGCTGGTGGCCTTCGACGTGATCAACCTGCGCAACCGGTTCGTCTATGGTGTCGCCCGCTTCCTCGACGCGGTGACCCGGCCGATCCTGCGGCCGGTGCAGAAGGTGATCCCGGCGATCGGCGGCGTCGACATCAGCCCGATCATCGTGCTGCTGGTGATCCAGGGGATCCGGCAATATCTGCTGCCGCTGGTGTTCGGGCCGATCATCGCCGCCCTGCACTGATCGCCCCGATCAAGGGTTCCAGCCGCGTTCGCCGTGGGCGGACATGTCGAGCCCTTCCTCGATCGCCTCGTCGCGGGCCCTGAGGCCAGTGACGCGCTTGACCACCAAGGCCAGCATCAGGGTGGCGGCCGCCGACCAGGCCACGGTCGCCGCCACGCCCAGCACCTGGGTCACCGCCTGGGCGGACATGTCGACGCCGGGCGCATAGCCGGCGCCGCCCAGCCGGGTCGAGGCCAGCACCGCCACCAGCAGCGTCCCCAGGATGCCGCCGACCCCGTGCACGGCGAAGACGTCGAGGCTGTCGTCGATCTTCAGCCGCTGCTTCACCAGTTCGACCGCCTGATAGCAGATGAGGCTGCCCGCCGCCCCCAGCGCCACCGCGCCCCACGGCCCGACGAAGCCGGACGCCGGGGTCACCGTCGCCAGCCCGGCCACCACGCCGGTGACCAGGCCGACCATGCTGGCGCGCTTGAACCGCCGCCACTCGATCACGGCCCAGACCAGGCCCGCTGTCGCCGCCGACAGGTGGGTCGCCACCAGCGCCGCGGCCGCGTCGGCGTTGGCCGCCAGCGCGCTGCCGGCGTTGAAGCCGTACCAGCCGACCCACAGCATGCCGGCGCCCATCATGGTCATGCCCGGGTTGTGCGGCGGCGACAGATGGCGCGGGAAGCCGTCGCGCGCGCCGAGCCGCCAGGCCAGCACCAGGGCCGAGGTCCCGGCCGTGGCGTGGACCACCAGGCCGCCGGCGAAATCCATTACGTGGCGGCCCATCAGCCAGCCGCCGCCCCAGACCCAGTGGGCGACCGGCGCATAGACCACCAGCAGCCAGAGCCCGGAAAACAGCAGCACCGCGCCAAACCGGATCCGCTCGACCACCGCGCCGACGATCAGCGCAGGCGTGATGATCGCGAAGGTCATCTGGAACATGAAGAACAGGTTTTCCGGCACGGCGCCGACCAGGGCGGCGCGCCCCACGGGCAGGCCGATCTTGGCCAGGTCGCCGATCAGGGGGCCGGTCCCGGAGAACGCCAGGCTGTAGCCGCCGGCCAGCCACAGCAACGACACCAGGCAGGCAATGGCCACGCAATGGGCCATCACCGACAGCACGTTCTTCAGCCGCACCAGCCCCGCATAGAACAGCGCCAGCCCCGGCAGGGTCATGAACAGCACCAGGGCCGTGGCGCTCAGCAGCCAGGCGGTGTGGCCGGAATCCGCCGCCACCGCACCCTGCGCCACCGCGGGACCCGCAGCCAATCCCGCGACGACCACGCCTAACGCGAGGTTCCGTGTTCTGCCCATCAACCGTTCCCCGCCCTGGCGGCCGCCTGGTTTCGTCCGGCGACCTTGGCGGCACTATCGGCAAAGCCGGGCGCCTGGAAAAGCGGCAAATCGGCGCCAAGTCCGAAAACCCGCCTCCCGCCCCGCCGCATCTGGCGCGAGGGGCGCAATCCGGGTCAGGATAGGGGCATGTCTGAAGGACGCTCCCCGGACCGCGCCACAAGCGCCGGCCGCGCCGACCTCGCCCGCAGGATCGCCGACGCCCGGCGCGTCGTGGTGTTCACCGGCGCCGGCATCTCGACGGAGTCCGGCATCCCCGACTTCCGCAGTCCCGGCGGCGTGTGGAGCAAAATCAAGCCGATCCAGTTCCAGGATTTCGTCGCTGACCCGAAGATGCGCCGCGAGGCCTGGACGCGGGTGTTTTCCGGACGCGCCGGCTGGGTGGGCCGC
>JANXXA010000280.1 GCA_025350885.1 Phenylobacterium sp. | reverse complement strand
CTCTCACGGCGCTCGTCCGCTTCCGCCAGAAGGCGCCGCGCGGGAATTTCGACACCCTTGGCGATCGGCAAGTCAATCGGTTCGTTGCGCGTCAGCGCGTAGCCGAACGCCGGGTAGCAGACCTCCGGTCGGTGCAATTGCAGATCGTCGGTCTGCTCACGACCATAGGCCATCAGCATCATCACCTGGGCTGAGCTCGCCTCGTCGGTATAGATCCGCGTCACCAGCTGGTTGTACAGCTTCGCCGACAGGGTTCCTGGACCATTGATGGCCAGAGGATCCCCGACGTCTTCCGACCGCCAGGTCGAAAATGTCGCGGGCACAATCGTCGCCAGGTCGCCCTTGGTCAGCAGCGGCACGAGCCGATGCGGCCTCAGCGCATTGGCGCCCAGCGCGGCCACCGCGCAGCCGGCGCCCATCAGCAGGTCACGCCGCCCGATCATACTGGCCTCCACGACTTCGGCAGCATCTTGGAGAGGACACTGTCCACCAGGAAGACCAGAAGCAGGTCGATGGCGAACAGGAAGATCCCGGCGGCAAAGTGCGCGAAGCCCTGCGCGACCTGGTCCCCGAAGAAATAGGTCAACAGGATCAGCGTCATGATGCGCAGGATGTTGCCAACAATGGCGATCGGAATGACGAACAGCGTCAGCACCGCGGAATAACGCAGCGACGATCCTCGCAGCAGATAGATATAGAGCAGGCTGATGGCGAACAGACCGATCAGCGAGTTCATGCCCGAGCAGGCGTCCTCGACCAGCAGCTGATAGTCGGCCACGTGGATGGTCACCCCCTGGCGCTCGATCGGCACGCCAAAAGCACTCAGCGCGCCCGTCGCCACGAGGGAGACAAACTGTTTGAGCGGGGCGGTGAGCTGATCGATCAACCAGTTCGGTGGGGGAACGACGAAGCTGAGATAGAATAGCGGGAACCAGTTTCGGAGCATCGCCGGGATGCCGACGCTGGCATAGAGCATCGTCAGACCGACGGCATAGACGCCGGCGGTTTCCAGGCTGATGAAGTCGAACGCCCGGCCGAACACATAGTCCACGAGCGCCACGATCATGACCAGCGCCGTCACCCATGGTGCGCCGGGACGCCCTAGGGTGCGAAAGGACGCCGCTTCTCGCCACAACAGCCAGGCGCCGGTGGCCAGGATGATCGGCCCGTGCGCGCCGGACTCGCGCGACCAGACATGCTTGCCCAGGGAAGCCAGGGTTGGCACGGCCAGAGCCGCGAAGCCGAGAAGCAACGGCCAGCGCGCGACCCATGCCGCCGGAACGCGCGGAGCGTTGAGCGTAGGAGCGTCAGCCATTCGATTAGTCGGCGTTCATCAGTGTGCCGATAACCCGCACATGGTCGTCGACCATCTGTTCGACCAGCGACCTGACATCAGCCACGAGGCTCTTATTGCGACGCGCCACCACAAGGCTGTAGCCCGCGACATTGCCGATCCGCCGGGCATCGGCGCAGATGTTCGCCGGTGGCGTGTCGATGATGGTGAAATCGTAATCCCGCATGCAGTGGTTCAAGACATCTTCGAACCAGTCGCGGGCGAGAAGCTCCTGGGCATTGGGCGCTGCTGCGCCCGCATAGAGCACAGAAAGATTCGGCAGCAGCTCATCATCGATGAAATCTCCGACCCGGGAGCCGGGCTGCGCCAGGCAGGCGGAAAGCCCGCCCGAGGGCGTCGCCGACGGCGCGATGAACTGCTCCACCGTCGGCATCCGCAGATCGCCATCGATCAGCAGGGTCTTGATACCGACCTGAGCGACCGCGACCGCAAGATTTGCCGCCACGAACGTGCAGCCCACGCCGACGCTCGGAGCGCAGACCGCCAGGGCGCGACGGCCCGCCTGGATATGCTGGCCCATCACATGGGTGCGTAGGGCTCGCACGCTCTCGGCCCCGGCGCTCATGGGCGCCGACAGGGTCACCAGCTTGGGCGAATACTGCAATCCGCGCGGGGTTGCGTCGGACCCGGCTAGACCGGAGCCGCTCGAGCCGAGGCCGCTTTTCGTCTCGCTTTCGAGCACCAGGTTGCTCACGCCGGCGCTCCCACCCAACGCGGCATCAGGCCTCGCAACGCGCGGCGGATTCCGCGTCCCGAACCCGGCGCCACAGGCTCTTCGACGATGCCGATGCAATGGATATCCGACGACAGCCTCAAGTCCTCCGCACTGCGGACGCGCCGATTGAGCAATTCAAGCAGCAGCGCCAGCGCCAGG
>JANXXA010000276.1 GCA_025350885.1 Phenylobacterium sp. | reverse complement strand
CGGCGAAGCAGCTCCGGCACCCAGCCGGCGCCCAGCTCGACCACCGCGCCGCGCAGGGTCGGGTGGCGTTCGAAGACTCCGTCCAGCACCATCATGGTCAGGAACTGCTCCGGGCCCTCGTGCAGCAGGGCGATGTCCTTGGTGCGCAGGTTCTCGCCGCCGCCCAGCCAGTCCTTGGTGGGCGCCCGGCCATTGTTCATCCAGGCGCGGGCGAGCTGCAGCGGCGCGCCGCCGACGTGCAGCACGAACGGCATGCCGGCCTCGGCCAGCCGCGCCCAGAACGGGTCCAGGTCGACGTGGCCCGGCGCGCGGTCGCCGCAAGGCCGGTGCGGGATCCAGGCGGCCTTCAGCCCGTTCTCCAGCGCGAAGGCCAGCTCGGCCATGGCCAGCTCAGGGTCGTCCAGCGGCACGACGGCGACGCCCATCAGCCGGTCGTCGGCCTGGCAGAATTCGGCCATGTGCCGGTTGTGCGCGCGGGCCGCGCCATAGCGCAGGCGGGCTTCCAGTTTCGAGCTGGCCGAGAACGGCATGGCCACGCTGTGGGTGGCGAACAGCAGCTGCTTCTTGAACCCCAGCATGTCCAGAGCCTTGGATCGGTCGGCCGAATCGAAGGCCCCCAGCGCCTGGATCTCCTTGGAAGACTCGATCAGCCTGTCGCCCAGCGCGACCTGGGCGGCCACATGCTCGGCTGAGTGCCGGCCGCCCTGGGCCATCAGCACGGCCACCTCCTCGTCGGTGACGATGGAGGCCGAGTAGCTGACCTCCGGGATCTCGTCGCGCAGAGCCGGATCGGCATAGGCCTTGAGGAAGGTCGGCAGCTCCATGATGTGGCTGTCGGCGTCGTAGAAGGGGCGGTTGGCAGGCGCATAGGTCATGGTGGATCCTCCGATGCCGCGACTATAGGCCAGGACCGCCGTCAGGCCAGTCTGCTCAGCACTCGGCCATCTGGCTCCCCCATATGGCCGATGCGCCCGCTGGCGCGACAGCCTAGGTCTGAGGGCTCGACAGATCAGAAACCCGCCGAACTTCGGCGATCCGCCGCAAGGAACACGCCATGCTCCGCCCCATCTCGATGTTGGTGATCGCCACCGCCGCGGCAGCCCTGTCCGCGCCCGCCCTGGCCGGCGTCACCTACACAGGAGCCCCGGCAAGTTTGGACTGGTTCTTGTCGGGCACCACGGTTCTTCCCTACGCCAACGACCACTCGGACGGACATGCATTTGGCGACTACAGCGCCCGGCCGTTGGGCGTGGCGGCCGCCGACATCAGCGCTCACGCCGCCGTCGCCCCCTACCTCCGGGCGACGGCCTCGGTGGGGACCAGCCCCTGTATCGATGCTCTCTGCACCGACAGAAAATTTCTGCCCAGTTCGCTTGCGTACGGCGTCTTGAGCTACGGGTTTACGGTGACCGCCGATAGCGGGGCCAGCGCTGCCGCCTTGATCGATTATATGGCGTCGATAGCCCCACTGAGAGAGGATGCCTATGGCACCAAGTGGGGCCTTGGCGGCTACGATCTTGAAGGCGCCACCTTCGCCAAGGTATCGCGAAAGGAGGACTTCTTTACAAATGTCATCGGCGCTGACGTTTCGATCCTCGCTGCCTACTATGGAACGCCCTTTTTCGACGATGCGAAGCTGCAGTATGGCTGCACGAACCGGGTCCTCGACCTGCGTCCTTGCGATTCCGCGTTGCGACCGTTCACGCTGCATACCGCGCTGGCGTTCGACCCTGGTTCGCTGGATTTCTCTGGCTATATCATTCTGTCCGCCGCCACCGGCGGCACTGCGTCATACCTCGGTGGGGACATGTGGTCTGCCGAGGCCATCATTGACCCCACCCTGCACCTGGCGGGAGGCTTTACCGGCGATCCGTCCCACTATCGGCTAAGCTTGCCGGGCGGAATCGGCAACGGACCGATCACCAAGCCGCCGGGCGTGCCGGAGCCTGGCGGCTGGGCGCTGATGATCACCGGGTTCGCCCTGACGGGCGCCGCGATCCGCCGCAGCCGGTCAGCCCGCATCGCCGCCTGAGCCCGGATAGGCTGAATTGCTTCGCCGCCACTAAGGCGGGACGTTGAAAAATCGCCATTTCCCAGATAATAAATTAATAAGAACAAC
>JANXXA010000271.1 GCA_025350885.1 Phenylobacterium sp. | reverse complement strand
GCCGTCGTCGCGGACCCGCCGCATCCGGCCGCGCACCCTGGAAGGACGCTCGAGCTGCGGCCTCTGTGGCGTGCAGCGGCTGGCCGACGCGGTGCGGCCGCTGCCGGCCGTCACCAGCCGCCAGCGCTTCCGTCCCGCCGCCATCGAGCGCGCGGTGGCCGAGCTTGGCGGACGCCAGCCGCTGGGCCGCCTGACGCGAGCCACCCACGCCGCGGCCTTCGCGACGGCCGACGGGACCCTGGGGCCGGTGCTCGAGGACGTCGGCCGCCACAACGCGCTGGACAAGCTGGCCGGCGCCCTGCTGCGCGCCGGGACCGACCCGGCCGCCGGCTTCGTGGTGGTCACCAGCCGCTGCTCGTTCGAGATGGTCGAGAAGACCGCGCGGATCGGCTGTCCGATGCTGGTGGCCATCTCCGCGCCCACCGACCTGGCGATCCAGCGGGCCGACGCCGCCGGCCTGACTCTGGTGGCGCTGGCACGCGAGGACGGGCATACGGCGTTCAGCCATCCCGAGCGGCTGGGCCTGGTCGCCCTGGACACGGCGGAGGCCAGCTGATGGCGATGCGACCCATTCCCGGCGTCCGCCGCTATGACGCCGCGGCCGGCGGCTGGGGCGCGGTGAAGGCCGTGGGCCAGGCCCTGACCGACCAGAAGACCGTGGTCGAGGGCGGCCGCAGCCTGCTGCACGCCAACCAGCCCGATGGCTTCGACTGCCCCGGCTGCGCCTGGCCCGATCCGAAACACGCCTCGTCGTTCGAGTTCTGCGAGAACGGCGCCAAGGCCGTAGCCTGGGAGGCGACGCGCAAGCGCGCCACGCCGGCGCTGTTCGCCAACCATACCCTGAGCGAGCTGCGCGGCTGGAGCGATCATGCGCTGGAGGACGCCGGCCGGCTGACCGAACCGATGGCCTATGACCCTGACACCGACCGTTATCTGGCGATCGACTGGGCGGAGG
Source organism: Phenylobacterium sp. (assembly GCA_025350885.1). Taxonomy (GTDB): domain Bacteria; phylum Pseudomonadota; class Alphaproteobacteria; order Caulobacterales; family Caulobacteraceae; genus Phenylobacterium. The sequence continues at coordinate 2,416 of JANXXA010000271.1, read as the reverse complement.
CGTTTGCGCGCGTGGCGGCGGGGCTGAAGGCGCTGGATCACCCGAACCAGGCGGAGTTCTACGCCTCGGGCCGGGCCTCCAACGAAGCGGCGTTTCTCTACCAGCTGCTCGGCCGCCGCTTCGGCACCAACAACTTCCCCGACTGCTCGAACATGTGCCACGAGCCGACCAGCGTGGCGCTGCCTGACGCCATCGGCGCCGGCAAAGGCTCGGTGACGCTGGAGGATTTCGACGACGCCGACCTGATCTTGAGCTTCGGCCATAATCCCGGCACCAACCACCCGCGGATGATGACCACCCTGCGCGACGCCGCGCGGCGGGGGGCGGCGATCCTGGTGTTCAACCCGCTCCGGGAACGGGCCCTGGAGCGTTTCGCCTCGCCGCAGGATCCGCTGGAGATGGCGACGCTTGGCGCGACACAGATCGCCTCGCGCTACTATCAGGTGCGCATCGGCGGCGATGCGGCGGTGCTGCAGGGGATGATGAAGGCGCTGATCGCCGCCGACCGGGCCGCCCGCGCGGCCGGCGATGCCCCCGTGCTCGACCACGCCTTCATCGCCGAGCACACCGGTGGCTTTGCCGAGCTGGCCGCCCGGCTCGATGAACTTGCCTGGCCGGACATCGAAACGCAGTCGGGCCTGGCGCGGGCGGCGATCGAGGAGGCCGCCGCGATCTACGCGGCGTCGAAGGCGACGATCCTCTGCTACGGCATGGGCCTGACCCAGCACCGCAATGCCTCGTCGACGGTGCATCAGATCGTCAACCTGCTGCTGCTGCGCGGCAACATCGGACGGCCCGGCGCGGGGATCTGTCCGCTGCGGGGGCATTCCAACGTGCAGGGCGACCGCACCGTCGGCCTGTGGGAAAAGCCGTCCGAGGCGTTTCTGGCCTCGATGGATGCGACGTTCGGCTTCCGCTCGCCGCGCGAACACGGCCACACGGTGGTCGACGCGATCGGCGCGATGGAGGACGGCCGCTGCCGGCTGTTCGTCGGCCTGGGCGGCAATTTCGCGGTGGCCGCGCCCGACCCCTTGCGCACCTTCGCGGCTCTCCAGCGGCTGGAGATGACCGTCCACGTCGCCACCAAGCTGAACCGCACCCATCTCCTGCCCGGCCGCCAGAGCCTGTTGCTGCCCTGCCTGGGCCGCACCGAGTTCGACCGCCAGGCCGGCGGGCCGCAGTCGGTGACCGTCGAAGACTCGATGTCGATGGTGCACGCCTCGCGCGGCCTCAACGCCCCGGCCTCGCCGGGCCTCAGGTCCGAACCCGCCATCGTCGCCGGCATCGGGGCGGCGCTGTTCGGGGCGACGGACCCGGTGGACTGGGCCGCCCTGACCGCGGACTATGATCGGATCCGCGACCTGATCGAGGCGGTGCTGCCCGAGCAGTTCACCGACTACAACGCCAGGATCCGCGTCCCCGGCGGTTTCCGTCTGCCGGTGGGACCTTCGCAGCGGATCTGGAAGACCGCCAGCGGCAAGGCCAACTTCCTGCCCTATGTGGCGGACACCGACGCGCCCGACATGTCGGATCCGACGATCCTGCTGCTCACCACCCTGCGCAGCCATGACCAGTACAACACCACCATCTACGGGAGCGACGATCGCTATCGCGGGGTGTTTGGCCGCCGCGACGTGGTGTTCGCCAATGCCCAGGACCTGGCCAGCCGCGGCCTGGCGGACGGCGATGTGATCGACCTGCACGCCGCCTTCGACAGGGACGGCCAGCGGGTCCTGCGCGGCTTCACGGCCGTGGCGCGCGACATCCCGGTGGGCTGCCTGGCCGCCTATTATCCGGAGGCCAACGGGCTGGTGGAACTGGGCGCTCACGACCGGCGCAGCGGCACCCCGGCCTACAAGTCCGCGCCGGTGCGGATGACGGCGACCGGGCCAACTGGGGAATGATCGCCGCGCTGCGCGAGGTGGCGGTCGACTATCCGCGCGGGCCGGCGCTGGGCCCGTTCAGCCTGGCGATCGCGGCCGGTGAGATCGTCGCCCTGGTGGGCCCCTCGGGCTGCGGCAAGTCCACGGCGCTGCGGCTGCTGGCCGGGCTGGAGGCGCCGGGCCAGGGCGCGGTCGCGCGCGCGCCGGGCCGGGGTGAGACCGCCGTGGTGTTCCAGGCGCCGACGCTGGCGCCCTGGCTCACGGCGCGGGCCAATGTCGCCCTGCCGCTGGACCTGGCCGGGGTCGGCCGCGCCGAGGCCGCCGCCCGCGCCGATCAGGCCCTGGCCGGCGTGGGCCTGGCGCAGGCCGCCGCCGCGCGGCCGGCGCAGCTTTCCGGCGGCATGGCGATGCGGGTCTCGCTCGCCCGCGCCCTGGTCACCGGGCCAAGGCTGCTGCTGCTCGACGAGCCGTTCGCGGCCCTCGACGAGATCACCCGCCGCGCGCTCGCCGACGATGTGCTGACGTTGTGGGCG
>JANXXA010000257.1 GCA_025350885.1 Phenylobacterium sp. | reverse complement strand
CCGATCTGGCCACGGCGACGCCGGTGGGGATGTGGGTCAGGCGCACGGCGCTATCGGTCTTGTTGATGTGCTGGCCGCCGGCGCCGGAGGCCCGGTAGGTGTCGGTGCGCACGTCAGCCGGATTGATGTCGATGACGATGGCGTCGTCGACCACCGGATAGACCCAGACCGAGGCGAAGCTGGTGTGGCGCTTGGCGGCTGAGTCGAAGGGCGAGATGCGCACCAGCCGGTGGACCCCGCCCTCGGTCTTCAGCCAACCATAGGCGTTGGGACCCTTGATCTGCAGGGTCGCCGACTTGATGCCGGCCTGATCGCCGGAGGTTTCCTCCAGGAAGTCGACGCTCATGCCGCGAGCGTTGGCCCAGCGGGTATACATCCGCATCAGCATGCCGGCCCAGTCGCAGGACTCGGTGCCGCCGGCCCCGGAGTTGATCTCGACAAAGGCGTCGTTGCCGTCCGCCTCGCCGGACAGCAGCGCCTCAAGCTCGGCGCGGCCGGCGCGATCCTTCAGGCCGCGCAGCTGGACGCGGGCTTCCTCGAGTGAGGCCTCGTCGCCCTCCTCGTCGGCCATTTCGGCATAGCCCAGGGCGTCGGCGAGATCGCGCTCCAGGCCCTTCACGGCCGCGACCTGACCGGCCAGCCGGGCGCGGTCGCGGGTCAGGGCCTGGGCGGCGGCGGCGTCATTCCACAGCGTCGGATCTTCGACGCGGGCGTTCAGTTCATCGAGCCTGCGAAGCGCCGATTCCCAGTCAAAGACGCCTCCTGAGCAGGTCGATCGACTGCTCGATGTCAGCCTTGGCGGCCTCGACATCCAATCTCATGGGACAATTCCTGGTGACGTTCGGGGGCCGCGAGATAGCGCCCACGTCTGGCTAATACAAGCCGCTGACATCCTCGGGAGGCTTCTTCGGCGGCGGTGGCGGGGCGACGGCGGCCGCCGCGCTGGGGGCGCCGGTTAGACCGTTCTTGAACACCGTGGCGTAGGGCTGCGGCCCATCGGGAGCGACGATGTCCTCGGCGACATGCGGCTCGGTGCCGGGGCGGAACGCTTCGCGGATGCCGCGGACCATGGCGAACTTGGCGTTGGCCGGCGGCTTGAAGTCGTCGGGCGCATAGCCCTTGTTGGCCTCGGTCATGAAATCGATGAAGATCGGCACGGCGGCCACCGCCCCGGTTTCGCCGTGACCAAGGCTGCGGTTGTCGTCGAAGCCGATGTAGATGCCGGCCACCAGTTGCGGGGTGAAGCCGACGAACCAGGCCGAACGGAACTCGTTGGTGGTGCCGGTCTTGCCGCCGGTGGGCCGGCCGAGCACCGAGGCGGCCGCGGCGGTTCCGCGCTGCACGACGCCCTGCAGCATTGAGGTGATCTGGTAGGCGGTGATCGGGTCCCAGACCTGGGCGCCGGCGGCCGGGATGCGCGGGCTCTCATCGCCATTGAAGCCGGCCGTGCAGTGGTCGCAGTCGCGCAGGTCGGCGCGGAAGATGGTCTTGCCCTCGCGGTCCTGGACCATCTCGATCAGGTGCGGTTCGACCTTCTTGCCGCCGTTGACGAAGGCGGCGTAGGCCCCCGACAGCTTGAATACCGTGGTCTCGCCGGCGCCCAGCGCCATGGCCAGCACCTTTTCCATGCTCTTGACCACGCCCAGCCGCTCGGCCGAGGCGGCGATCCTGGTCATGCCGACCGCTTGCGCCAGCCGCACGGTCATGGCGTTGCGCGACAGTTCCAGACCCTTGCGCAGCTGCAGCGGGCCGAAATAATCGTGCTCATAGTTCTCCGGCGTCCAGGCCTGGCCATTGGCCCCGGTGAGCGTGATCGGGGCGTCCATGACGATGCTGGCGGGCGTGTAGCCGTTCTCCAGCGCCGTGGCGTAGACGATCGGCTTGAACGCCGAGCCAGGCTGGCGCAGCGCCTGGGTGGCGCGATTGAAGCTGGACAGCGAGAAGGAATAGCCGCCGACCATCGCCAGCACCCGGCCGGAGTGCGGCTCCATGGCCACCAGCGCGCCATTGACCGCCGGGATCTGCTTCAGCCGGAAGGCCGGGCCCTTGTGGGACGGCGCCACGAAGATCAGATCGCCGGAGCCCAGGCCCTTGCCAGCCCGCGCCCAGGTCACGTCCTCGGCCGCTAGCACGCCGGCCTGGCCCTCCACCGTGCGGACATGCACACCGCCGGCGACATCGGTGATCACCGCCTGGCGCCAGTCCGGACGCTCGGCCGGGCGCGCCTGCGACTTGGCCAGGGCCTCCCAGCCGGTCAAGGTGGCGACATGGCCCCAGGCGCCGCGCCAGCCATGGCGGCGGTCATAGGTCTCCAGCCCTTTCATCAGCGCCGCCTTGGCCGCGGTCTGCAGCCGCGGGTCGAGCGTGGTGCGCATGTAGTAGCCGCCCTCGTTGATCCTGGGGCCGAGCGTCGCCATGCCCCGGCGACGCACCTCCTCGACGAAATAGTCAGCGTCCCGGTACTTGGCGCGGCTGGGTTCGGGCTGGACCTTCAAGTCCTCCCGCTTCGCGGCCTCCGCCTGCGCGCGGCTGGCCCAGCCAAGGTCGGCCATCTGGTCGAGGATGAAGTTGCGGCGGTCCAGCGCGTACTTCCGCCGGCGGATCGGGTGATAGTTGTCCGGCCCCTTGGGCAGGGCCGCCAGATAGGCGCACTCGGCCAGATCCAGGTCGGTGATCGACTTGCCGAAATAGTTGTAGGCCGCCGCCCCCACCCCATAGGACCGATAGCCCAGCCAGATCTCGTTCAGATAGAGCTCGAGGATCCGCTCCTTCGACAGCGTCTGCTCCAGCCGTCCGGCCAGCATCGCCTCCTTCAGCTTGCGGCCGATGGTGGCGTCATTGGTCAAGAGCACGTTCTTGGCCACCTGCTGGGTGATGGTCGAGCCGCCCTCCATGCGCTTGCCGTGCGCCAGGTTGATCACGTTCTTGGCCATGGCCCGGCTTAGGCCCATGACATCGACGCCGCCGTGCTTGAAGAAGTTGTGATCCTCGGCGGCGAGGAACGCCTGGGCGAGCTGCGGCGGGATCGAATCGTAGGGCACGAAGATCCGCCGCTCGCGGGAGAACTCGCCGATCA
>JANXXA010000205.1 GCA_025350885.1 Phenylobacterium sp. | reverse complement strand
CTTACGACCGCTGCGGCAAGCTGGTGGTGGCGACCACCATCGACGAGGTCGCCCGCCTGGACGCGATCCTCGCTCAGGCCCAGGCCAACGACGTCGAGGGCATGGGGCAGCTGACCAAGGCCCAGGCGCTGGCGCTGGAGCCGGACCTGAAGACCGAGGGCGCGCTGATCTCGCCGCAGTCCGGCGTCTTCGACAGCCACGGCTACATGCTGGCCCTGCAGGGCGAGATCGAGGCCGGCGGCGGCGCCGTCGTGCTCTCCACGCCCTTCGAAGGGGCGACGCCGATCGCCGGCGGCGGCTTCACCGTGCGAGCCGGCGGCGCCGAGCCGACCGGGCTCACCTGTCGCTACCTGGTCACCGCGCCCGGTCTTTCGGCCCAGGCGGTCGCCGCGAAGATCGAGGGTTTCCCCGCCGCGGAGATTCCCCAGGGCCACTATGGCAAGGGGATGTATTTCCGCCTGGCCGGCAAGGCGCCGTTCGCACGGCTGATCTATCCGCCGCCGATCCACGGCGCGCTGGGCACCCACTATCGCCGCGACCTGGGCGGCCAGGCGGTGTTCGGCCCGGACCTGAGCTATGTCGAGACGCTGGACTACACCGTCGATCCCGCCGCCCAGCCGGCGTTCGAGACCTATATCCGCAAGTTCTGGCCTAGCCTGCCGGATGGCGCGCTCACCCCCGACTACGCCGGCATCCGCCCCAAGCTGCACGGTCCCGGCGAGCCGCAGCCCGACTTCCGCCTCGACGGCGCGGACCTGCACGGGCTTGAGGGTCTGGTGGCCCTGTTCGGCATCGAAAGCCCCGGCCTGACGTCGTCGCTGGCGATCGGCGAGACGGTGGCCGACAAGCTGGGCGGACCCTCGTAGGATCAGCCATCTGTTGGTGCTGGCGTTTGCGACGCCTGGGACGTCGAAATTGTCGACTATCACTGAGGAGAAGACGCGATGATGCCTGTACATCCCGGTCGCATCCTGAAGCGTGAACTGACGGCGCGTGGGATGTCCGCGAACCGGCTGGCGCTGGAGCTCAAGGTGCCCTCTGGGCGCATCACCGACATCTTGAATGGCAAGCGCGGGATTTCACCGGAGACGGCGCTGCGGCTGGCCCGGTTCATGGGCGCCAGCGCGCGGTTCTGGCTGAACCTGCAGACCGCCTATGAACTGGCGGTCGCGGAGCGCGCGGATGGGGGGCGGATCGCCGAAGAGGTTCGGGCGCCGGCGGCGTAGCCACTCGGCAATTCCAGACTTCTAGCGTTTGAACTTCGTGCCGGAACCGCGATAGTCAGCCCTCCAGGGAGCCTCCATGAAGAACCGCATCACCGACCTGCTCGGCGTCAAGTACCCCATCGTCCAGGCGCCGATGGGCTGGATCGCCCGCGCGCAACTGGCCTCGGCGGTGTCCAACGCCGGCGGCTTCGGGATCATCGAGACCTCCTCCGGCCGCCTCGACGAGGTGCGCGAGGAGGTCGCCAAGATGCGCACCCTGACCGACAAGCCCTGGGGCATCAACGTCGCCCAGGCGTTCGTCCGCGACCCCGACATCGTCAGGTTCGTGGCCGACCAGGGGGTCAAGTTCGTCACCACCTCGGCCGGCGATCCCAACCGCTATTGCGAGGCGCTGAATGCCGCGGGCCTGACCGTGTTCCACGTGGTGCCGTCGCTTGCGGCCGCCACCAAGGCGATCGACGCCGGAGTCGACGGGCTGGTGGTCGAAGGCGGCGAGGGCGGCGGATTCAAGAACGGCCGCGACGTGGCGACCATGGTGCTGCTGCCGCTGGTCTGTTCGAAGTTCGGCGTGCCGGTGATCGCCGCCGGGGGCATCGTCGACGGGCGCACCATGGCCGCGGCCTTCGCGCTCGGGGCCGAGGGCGTGCAGATGGGCACCCGCATGGTCTCCGCCGCCGAAAGCCCGGTGCATCAGAACTGGAAGGACGCCATCCTGGCCGCCAAGGAAACCGACACCGTCTTCCTCAACCGCTTCGGGCCAGGCCCGGCGCTGCGCGCGCTGCGCACCGAGAAGACCACCCGGTTCGAGAAGGAGCCGCCCGAGAACATCATGGCTGAAATGTCCAAGGCCCTGGACCTCTACTTCGGCGGCGATATGGAGGCCTCGATCGCGCTGTCCGGCCAGGTCGCCGGTCGCATCGACGAGGTGAAGCCGGTCAGGCAGATCCTCGAGGAAACCATGGCGGAATTCGACGCGACGATCGCGGCGCTCTCGTCAAGATACGGCCGGGTGAGCCAGCCGGCATGAGCGCCAGGCTTGCGGCCCTGATCTTCGCGGCACTCACCTCGCTGGTCGCTCTCTTCCAACTGGCCCTGGCGCTCGGCGCACCCTGGGGCGCAGTCGCCATGGGCGGCGCCTTCCCAGGTGTCTATCCGCCAGCGATGCGCGCGGTTGCCCTGGTCCAGGTCCTGATCCTGGGCGGCGTAGGCCTCGTGGTCTGCGTCCGTGCGGGGCTCGTCTTTCCCCGGTGGACCGCCGCGGCGCGCTGGCCGACCTGGGTCGTCGTAGGCCTGCTGGCCGTGGGCGTCGTCCTGAACCTGATCACACCCAGCGGCCTGGAGCGGCTGATCTGGGCGCCAGTGGCGACCTTGCTGTGCCTGGCGGCGCTTCGGGTTGCGCTTTCCCGCTAACCGCCGGCGACGCTCTCAAGCGCCTCGGCGGGGTTCGCGCCGTCCAGGTGGATGCGCGACCACACCGCGAAGAACAGCAGCGGCCAGCGGACGCCGCCGTCGCCCGCTCGGAACTCGGCGGCGGCTTGCGGGCGCAGGCGGCGCAGGGCTTCGACGTCCGCCAGCCGCTGGGCGATCTGCTCGGCGCGCGGCGCGATCCAGCCCGCCACCGGCACGGTGAAGCCCTGTTTCCGCGCCCAGGGCTCGGCGGCCGGGCAGGCGCGCTCCAGCCACGTGCGCAGCAGCCATTTGCCATAGCGTCCGCGCACCTTCATCCGGTCGGGCATGGGGAAGGCGAAGGCGGCCACGGCAGGGTCTAGAAACGGCGTGCGCCCCTCCAGCCCGTGGGCCATCAGGCAGCGGTCGAGCTTCAGCAGCAGGTCGCCCGGCAGCCAGGTGGCGATGTCAGCCCACTGGGCCTGCTGCAGCCGGGTCAGGCCGGCTGGCGGCCGGGCCTCGGCGCGCCAGCGGGCCAGCACCGCGGGATCGTCGGGCCGGGGCTCGGCGGGCCGGCCGCCCAGCCAGGCGGGTCTGAGCGCCCGGCGATAGCGCCCGTAGCCGCCGAACAGCTCGTCGCCGCCCTCGCCGGTCAGCACGACCTTAAGCGTGCCCCTGGCCGCCTCGGCCAGTTTCCAGGTCGGCAGGATGGCGTAGTCGGCGGTCGGGTCGTCCAGCGCCTGGGCGACTTCAGGCAAGATCCGCCAGAACTCCGCCTCGCCAAAACGCGTCTCGCGCCAGTCGAGGTCGAGCGCCCTGGCCACTCGCTCAGCCTGCGCGCGCTCGTCTGCAGCTCCGGGCGCGTCGAAGCCGCAGGTATAAGCGGTCACCGGCCGTTCGTTCAGGCGCGACATCAGCGTCGCAATGGCCGCCGAATCGATGCCCCCCGACAGGAACAGCCCATAGGGCACGTCGGACCTCTGGTGGACCTTGACGCTGTCCTCAAGCACGGCGTCGAGCTGCTTCAGGAGCACGGCTTCGTCGCCCGACGGTTTCGTGCCGCCGCTCGGCAGGAACGCCTGCCGCCACCCGCTCACGATGCGGCCGTCGCGCACCTCGACCACCTCGCCGGGGGCCAGCCGGCGCAGGCCCTGGAACACCGTCCGCGTCCCCAGGCTGTAGTTGAAGGCCAGCAGCTCGCTGGCGGCCTCGTCGTCCAGCACGGCCTGCATCAGCCCGGCCGCGAAGAACGCCCGGGGCTCCGACGCAAACGCCAGCCCGCCTGAGTGCTCCATGATGTAGAGCGGCTTGATGCCGAACGGGTCGCGAGCCAACCAGGCGCGGCCGTCGGCGCCGATCAGGCACAGGGCGTACATGCCGCGCAGCCGGGCGAACGCCTTTTCCCCCTCGCGGGCGTAGAGATGCAGCAGGGGCTCGAAGTCGGACCCGGTGGCCAGCACGTCAGCCAGGCCGTGGTCCCGGGCCAGTTCGCGATAGTTGTAGATCTCGCCGTTGCCGATCACCGTCGCGCCGGCGGCATGCAACGGCTGCCAGCCGCCCTCCAGGTCGATGATCGACAGCCGCGCGTGGGCCAGCGACGCGCCAGCCATGTCCTCGACCCTGACGCCGTCAGGCCCACGGTGAGTCAGGGCGCCGATCATCGCCGGGACGCGCGCGTCCGCCCCGCCCAGCTGCCCGGCAATGCCGCACATCAGGCCGCGCCGTTGTCTGCGAACAGCGTCCGCCACTGGGCGACCACGGCGGCCTGCGAGAACTCCGCCGCCACGCGGGCCAGACCGCGCGTGCGAAACTCCGCCCGCAGCGAAGGCTCGTCCAGCAACAGGCGCACGCCTTTGGCCAGCGCGCCGGCGTCGTCGATGGGAACCAGCAGACCGTCGCGGCCGTCCTCGATCAGCGATCGGGGGCCCTGGCTGGCGGCGGCGATCACCGGCAGGCCGTGCGCCCAGGCCTGGATCACCACATTGCCCAGGGGTTCATAGCGCGAGGGGAAGACGCAGAGGTCAGCCGCCCGATAGAGCGCGGAAGGATCGGTGCGCCAGCCGAGGAACCGGACCCGCTGATCGACGCGCAGGGCCTGAGCCATGCCCATCAGCTTGGCCTCCAGCGGCCCGACGCCGGCGATCCACAGGTAGACGCCGGGAAGTTCGGCCAGGGCGCGCAGGCTGACGTCGTGGGCCTTGGACTCGTGCAGCCGGCCCATGGCCAGCAGCAGCGGCGCATCGGCCGGCGTCGTCAGGCTGGCGCGATCCACCGGCGGCACATCGGGCGGGGCGGCGGCAAAATTGGGGATGCAGCGGACCCGGCCCGCCGGCCAGCCCTGCGCCACGATCCATTCGGCTATGTCCTCGGTATTGGCGACCAGCTCCTCGAAGCCCTTGTAGTATTTGAGGTTATAGTAGCCGCCCAGCCGACCGACCCGCGCCCAGGGACCCTTGGGCGTGTGCCGCGCGGCGCGGTTCATCCAGGCCACCATCAGCTTGGCGCCCTGCACGCGCCCATAGCCCGCCGCCGCCGTGCGGGTGAAGAAGTCCAGCGGTCCGCCGAAGCTCAGCGTCCGCACCGGGACGCCGGCCGCCTTCAGCGCCGCCTGGCGGCCCGCGTGCGGGCGGATCGCGGCGGCCTGAGCCAGGTCGTCGCCTCGCAGCGCGGTGACCAGATCGACGAAGTAGGTCTCCGCCCCGCCGTCGCCGGCCGTTCCCAAAAGGTGCAACACGCCCATGTGTGGCGCTAGCCTAACGGTTCGCGGGCGTTGTCCCAAGCCGCTTGAAGCCGGGAAACCGAAACCCTATAACCCGCGCCTCGCGCTCGCGGGCCCCGTAGGCCTGGTGAGGGTGCGTCGCGTCGCGTGGCCCCGCGGCTGGGTAGCTCAGATGGTTAGAGCGGTGGATTCATAACCCACAGGTCGGCGGTTCGATCCCGCCCCCAGCCACCACCGGGTCTTGGCGAACGTCGCGCCGGGTCAGGCTGGCGTCGCCACGCCCCACTCGTTCCAGGCCGCGATCCGCGGCGTCTTGGGCACGTACATGCTCTCCACCCGCTCGAGCTTGAATCCGGCGGCTGCGATGGCGTCGGCCACCGGTCGGGTCAGGTGGCAGCCGCCGGCGATGCGTTTCCAGATCGGCTCGATGCGGCGCTGCCATGCCGCCACGCCGGCATCGGGGGCCAGGCCATGCTCGCAGAAAAGCAGCCGGCCTGACGGCTTCAGCACCCGGCGCGCCTCGGCAAGCGCGGCGGCCGGCGCATGCACGGAACACAGCGTGAAGGTGCAGACCACGCTGTCGAAGCTGGCGTCGGCAAAGGGCAGGGCCTCGGCGGTTCCGTCCTCGATGGTCACCGCCAGTCTGGGATCGCGCGGCGCGGCGATCGCCGCGGCCCGCAGTTCCGCCGCCGGATCGACGCCGATCACGCCGCTGACCTTGTCGGGGTCATAGAAGCTGAGGTTCAGACCCATGCCGATGCCCAGC
>JANXXA010000200.1 GCA_025350885.1 Phenylobacterium sp. | reverse complement strand
CAACATGCCGTTTCGCGCCGACGGCCAGAGGATCTTGCGCACCACGAAGGAGAAATGCGCGCCCAGCGCCACACCGGCCTCGCGCAGGGTGGAGGGCTGCAGCCGCAGCACATCCTCGGTCGTCCGGGTGATCACCGGGATCGCCAGCAGCGAGAGCGCGACGGCGCCGGCGAAGGCCGAAAAACTGTGGAAGGGCGCGACCAGGATTTCATAGACGAACAGGCCGACCAGGATCGACGGCGCCGACAGCAGAACGTCGTTGAGGAACCGGATCAGCTCGGCATAGGGACTGCGCCCGCCGTACTCGGCAAGCCAGGTCCCGGCCAGGACGCCGAAGACCACCGCCAGGACCATGGCCAGCAGGCACATCATGATTGAGCCGACGATGGCGTTGGCCAGGCCGCCCTTCGATCCCGGTGCGGGCGTCGTATGAATGAAGACGTTGAGATCCAGCCCGCCGACCCCCTTGCTGAGCAGGGTCCACAGGATGGCGGCCAGCGCCAGCAGGGCGACGGCTGTCACCACGTAGCAGAAGACCACGAACAGGGCGTTCCAGACGCGTCGCCTGACCAGGATGAGATTGGATCGGCTCAAAGCCTCTGCTCCTGCCGGCCCAGCAGCAGGCGCGCCAGCGCCAGCACGATGAAGGTGATCACGAACAACACAAGGCCGAGCGCGACCAGCGCCGCCAGATGCATGTCGCCCGAGGCTTCGGTGAACTCGTTGGCGATGGTCGAGGCGATGGTCGATCCGCTGTCGAACATCGACTTGGGGAAGCCGTGCGAATTGCCGATGATGAAGGTCACCGCCATAGTCTCGCCCAGGGCGCGGCCGAGCCCCAGCATCACCGCGCCGATGGCTCCGGTGCGGATGTAAGGCAGGGTCACCGACATCACCACCTCCCGCGTTGTCGCGCCCAATCCATAGGCGCTTTCGCGGACCGTCGCCGGCACCGTCATCAGGAGGTCGCGCAGGGTGGCCGCCATGAACGGCAGGATCATGATCGCCAGGATGATCGAGGCCGACAGGATGCCCGACCCGTTGGGAATGCCGGTGGTCAGCGTCTCCAGCAGCGAGCCCGGCCTGGCGGCCGACATCAGCGGCAGCTGGACGTATTTCGAGAACATCGGGGCGAAGACGAACAGACCCCACATGCCGTAGACGATCGAGGGGATGCCGGCCAGGAGCTCCACCGCCGTGCCGATCGGCCGGCGCAGCGGTGCGGGGCAGAGCTCGGTGAGGAAGAAGGCCACGCCGCCGGCGACGGGCAGCGCGATCAGCAGCGAGACCGTCGCGGTGATCAGGGTGCCGACCATCGGGCCGGCGGCGCCATAGACCTCCGTCACCGGGTTCCAGGTGTCCGAGGTGAGAAATCCGAAGCCGAACTTGTGGATCGCCGGCCAGCCGCCGATCACCAGCGATATCAGGAGCCCGCTCAGCGCCGCCAGCACGGCGGTGGCCGCGGCGAAACAGGCGCCTTCGAAGATCACGCCCACCCAGGCGCCGCTCGGCGGGGAGCGGGCGCTCGAAGGCGGACTTGCGATGACGGTTTCAGACATGCCTTGGCTCAGGTTCGCGCGCCACGATCCGGCCCGCGCGCGCGCCAGGTTGGCGACGGACGGGCCGGGCGCGGGTTGACGCTATTTCAGCTTCGACCAGGCGAGCTTGCGAACCTGCTCCTTGACCGCCGCCGGAAGCGGAACATAGGCCAGTTGCGCGGCGGCGGCGTCGCCGTTTTTGTAGGCCCAGTCGAAGAAGGCGAGGACCGCCTTGCCCTTGGCCTGATTGGTGTGCAGCAGGATGAACGTCGCCCCCGAGATCGGCCAGGCGTCGGGCGCGGGCTGTTCGACCAGCAGCAGATAGAAGCCCGGGGCTGCGTTCCACTTGGCGCCGGCGGCGGCCGCGGCGAAGGCCGCGGCGGTGGGCGAGACAAACTTGCCAGCCTTGTTCTGCACCTGCGTGTAGGTGAGGTTGTTCAGGGTCGCATAGGCGTATTCCACATAACCGATGGCGCCGGGGGTCTGTTTGACGAAGGCGGCGACGCCCTCGTTTCCCTTGCCGCCCAGGCCGACGGGCCACGACACCGAGTCGTTGGCGCCGACATCGCTCGCCCAGTGCGCGGCCTTCAGCGCCAGATAGGTGGTGAAGATAAAGGTCGTGCCCGAGCCGTCCGAACGGTGCACGACGGTGATCGGCAGGTTCGGCAGGGTCATGCCGGGATTGGTCCTGACCAGCAGCGGATCGTTCCACTTCTTGATCACGCCGCGATAAATGTCGGCGATCTGTGCGCCGGTCAGCCTGATCTGGCCGGACTTGACGCCCGGCAGGTTGACCACTGGCACCACGCCGCCGACCACGGTCGGGAACTGAATGAAGCCGTTCGTCGCCAGGTCATCGGGCTTCAGCGGCTTGTCGGTGGCGCCGAAATCGACGGTGTTGGCGGTGATCTGGCGGATGCCGCCGCCCGACCCGATCGACTGATAGTTCAGGCCGGCCCCGGTCTGGGCCTTATACATCTCCGCCCACTTGGCGTAGACCGGCGCGGGAAACGTCGCGCCCGCGCCCGTGATCGAATCAGCGGCCTGGACGGCGGTGGCCGCACCGGCGATCAAAAGGGCCCCGAGGGCGGCCCGCAGAATTCTAAACATGGTTCTCTCCTGAATAGAGCGCCCCGTCCCTGTCGCTCTTTCCCGCGTCCTTAGCGGCCTTGCTTGTCAGTTTGGTGACAGCCCGCGCCAAACGCCCGCAGGCGGACGGACCGGCGACTGTCACATCCCTGTCATTCGATTGTCGGCCAGCCGTCACACGCCGTCGCTAAGAGGCGGCGACAGATAAGACGGGGACGAGATCATGAACCTTCCAATCACCGGGCAGGCGCGGCGCTATGCCGGCGCGGCCTTCGTTGCGCTGCTGATGGGCGGCGCCGCCACGGCCGCGCTCGCCGCGCCGAAACACCACGTCATGCACGCCAAGGCGCCCAAGGCTGACGCCCGCGACGCGAAGATGGCGGCAATGCAGCAGCAGATCGACGAGATGCGCGCACAGATGGCGCAGATGGCGCAGATGAAGGGTGCCGACCCGTCCGAGGCCCGCGTCGCCGCCCTCCAGCTTCAAGTCGATACCGTCAACGCCCAACTGGCTGACGTGAAGGCGGCGCAGACGGCCGACGCGACCAGCATCATTACCCTGCAGGCCCCGCCCTCCGGCGCAACGACCATCCCCAGCCTGCCCAACGGCAAGCCCGTCCTGGCCACCGCCGACGGTCGGTTCACCGCCAACATCCGCGCCAACGTGATGTTCGACGCCGGCAAGTACTTCCAGAAATCCAACCTGCCGGCCCAGGTGACCAACCGCGACCTGAACAGCGGCACTAACTTCCGCCGCGCGCGCTTCGGTGTCGATGGCAAGCTGTTCAAGGATTTCGACTATTCGATGATCATGGAGTTCGGCGGCTCCGGCGCGGAAAACGCCGGCCAGCTCTATGAGTTCTACATCCAGTACACCGCGTTGAAGCCCTGGAAGATCAAGCTCGGCGCGTTCGAGCCCAAGGTCGGGCTGGCGGCTGACGTATCCACCAGCCAGATGCCGATCCTGGAACGCCCGTCGCCCGCCGAAGTCGCCCGCAACGTCGCCGGCGGCGACAGCCGCGCCGCCCTGCAGGTCTATGGCAACGGGGTCTGGGGGGAAGGCGACACCGGCATCGCCACCCGCTGGTTCCTGTCCGGCGCGGTGACCGGCAACACCGTCGGCACGATCAATTCCACCGGCGCGGCCACGGCCCAGCCCGCCGACGAGCAGACCGCGATGGTCGGCCGGCTGGCCATCGCCCCGTTCAGCTCCACCGACTGGCAGGCCCACTTCGGGGTCAACGCCCAATATGTGACCCAGCCGAATGACGCCGGCGTCGCGGCCACCCCGCGCTATCCGGTGCAGCTGCGCGACCGGCCGGAACTGCGCATCGACGGAAACCGCCTGGTGGACACCGGCGCCATCGATACCCGCCACGTCACCGTGCTGGGCGCCGAGGCCGGCCTGACGGCGCGGAACTTCATGATCGAAGGCGAGTATTTCAACTACCGGATTGATCGTCGCAACGCCACCAACCCGCTGATCGCGCCCGGTGATCCGAATTTCAGCGGCTGGTACGTCACCGGCGTCTGGGTGCTGACCGGCGAATCCCGCGCCTATAACCCGGCGGAGGCCCGTTTCGACGCGCCTAAGCCGACCTACAACTTCAACCCCGCCGCCGGCACCTGGGGCGCTTTCGAAATCGCCGCCCGCTATTCGGACCTCGATCTGAATTATCATGACTGCGGCGCCGGAAAGGCCACCCCGACCGTGGCGGGAACCGCCTGCTTCGACGCCATCCGCGGCGGCGAGCAGAAGATTTCCACCCTGGGCCTCAACTGGTACCTGAACGCCGACATCCGCTTCATGCTCGACTACCAGCACGTCGATGTGAACCGCTATAACGCCGCCGGCCTGCAGGTCGGCCAGACCTACAACGCCGTCGCCCTGCGCAGCCAGCTCAGCTTCTGACCCCCCCTCTGCTCCCGCAGAAACCTTGCGCCGCCGCGGTCCCCCGCGGCGGCGTCTTCTTTTGACGCGACCCGGCGTGCCTCAGAGCAATCGGCCGCGCATGGCCTGGGAGAGCAGGTCGATCAGCGTCACGGCGACGATGATCACGATCACAATGGCCGAGAGCTTGTGATAGTCGAAGGCGTTCATCGTCTCGAACAACAGCTGGCCGATGCCGCCGGCGCCGATCAGGCCCAGCACCGTGGCCGAGCGGGAATTGGATTCGAACCGATAGAGCGCATAGGAGGTCCAGTGCGGCGCGACCTGGGGGATCACGCCCCAGACCACCTCGTGCAGGCGGTTGGCGCCGGTGGCGCGGACACCTTCCACCGGCCCGCGATCAATGGACTCCACGGCTTCGGAGAACAGCTTGGCCAGCACCGCCCCGGTGTTGATCGCCAGCGCCATGACCCCGCCCAGCGGACCCAGGCCGACGGCCACCAGGAACAGCGTGCCCAGCACCAGG
>JANXXA010000174.1 GCA_025350885.1 Phenylobacterium sp. | reverse complement strand
GCCACCGTCTTCATGGGCCAGGTGGAAGGCCCGATCTTCATTCGCTCCTACCTGCCCAGCCTGTCGCGCTCGGAGCTGTTCATGCTGCTCGCGGTGGGCATGGCCTGCGTCTCCGGCTCGACCATGGTGGCCTATGCGACGATCCTGAAAGACGTGCTGCCGAACGCCGCCAGCCACGTCCTGACCGCCTCGATCATCTCGGCGCCGGCCGGTGTTCTGTTGGCCCGCATCCTGGTGCCGCGGATGCCGCAGGCCGAAGTCTCCGTCGCGCTGAAACCGGAAGAGGACAAGGTCTACGAGAGTTCGGTCGACGCCCTGATCAAGGGCACCGGCGACGGGCTTTCCATCGTGCTCAATGTGGCCGCCACCCTGATTGTCTTCGTGGCTCTGGTGGCCATGGTCAACGGCATCCTGGGCCTGCTGGGCGAGGTGCGCGGCGCGCCGGTTTCGGTGGAGCGCCTGCTGGGGATCGTCTTCGCGCCCCTGGCCTGGGCGCTTGGCATCCGCTGGGCCGACGCCCCGACCGCCGGCTCGCTGTTGGGCGTCAAGCTGGTGCTGACCGAGTTCACCGCCTTCATCCGCATGGGCGCGATTGCGCCCGGCGTCATCGACGACCGCACCCGGGTGATCATGACCTATGCCCTGTGCGGCTTTGCCAACATCGCCTCGGTGGGGATCAATGTCGCCGGCTATTCGGTCCTCGTGCCCGAGCGGCGGACCGAGATCATGGGCATGGTCTGGAAGGCGATGATGGCCGGCTTCCTGGCCACCTGCCTCACCGCCTCGGTGGTCGGCGTGATGCCCAGCGAGCTGTTCGGGCGCGAGCCCACGCCAAGGCCCACCCCGGTGCTGGCGCCCACCTTGGCGCCCAACCCCGCCGCCGCCGCGACAAAGGCCGCGCCATGAAGCTCTACGATACGCCGCTGGCGCCCAACCCACGCCGGGTCCGCTGGTTCATGGCCGAGAAGGGCATCGAGGACATCGAGGTGGTGACGATGAGCCTGATGAACGGCGACCAGCGCCAGCCGGACTATGTGGCCAAGACCGGCCTGCCGCTCGCGCCGGTGCTGGAACTCGACAACGGGGTCTGCATCGGCGAATCGCTGGCCATCTGCCGATACCTGGAGAGCCGGTATCCGCAGCCGAACCTGTTCGGCCGGACGCCTGAAGAGACGGCGATCATCGAGATGTGGACGCGCCGCGCCGAGCTGATGGTCGCCCACCCGCTGATGACCGGGGTGCGCCACACCCACCCGGCGATGGCCGCCCTCGAGGCTCAGGATCCGGCCCTGGGTGAACGCAGTCTCGCCGCCGGCTTGCTGGGTCTGACGGTGCTGGACCGACAGCTGGCCGGCCACGAGTGGCTGGCCGCCGATCGATTGACCATTGCTGATATCATCGGCTTCATCGGCCTCGACTTCGGCCGGATGATCAAACTTCAGACGCCGCCGGGCCTGACCCATGTCGCGCGTTGGGCCCAGGCCATGCGCGAACGCCCCGCCGCCAGAGCGGGGATGCGCCCATCGTCAGGGACGCCTATCGCTGGCTAGCCGGAGGCGCACTCGCGGAGACAATATGGACCGGAGTTACCCTGCGGGCTTTACTGGCGGCCGCGGCGGGAGCGGGAAGACGATGAAGTCGGGATGGGCGTCGCGCTGTGGCGGATCGCCCTCGGCGTGGACGGCGGCCTGCAGCTCGGTGAGGTCGGCATAGGGCAGCTCCAGCGCCCGCTCGTTCGGATGCGTGGGCGCGGCGTCAGGGAAGTCCTTTCTCGGGACAGCCGCCATCTCGATGTGGGCCCCAAGGAGGTGGCTGATCCGCTTGCCCCTCGTGAAGGCCACGACACGGTCGATGCTCTCGCGGAAGGTCGCCATCTGGCCGTCTGGCACATAAAGCCGCCCCGGATAGAGGCTGTCGCCGGAGAGCAGCAGCCGGGTCCTGCGATCAAAAACCATGATGTGCGCCGGCTGGTGGCCGGGCGTGGGGATGATATCCAGCACGCGTCCGCCCAGGTCGAAAGCCACGATCTCATCCGGCCAGTCAGCGATTTTGAAGAAGCCCGCCACGTCTGGCGGCGTCAGACCCACCAGGGTGGTGTCCGGCCGGTCCTTGAATTCGGCGTCGCCCATGCGGTGGTCGCCGTGGCCGTGGCTGTGGGCGACCACCAGCGGGATCGAGCTCCGGTGGCGCGCCCTCAGCCAGCCGTCAATCACCCCGTCGATCGTGGGCCTGATCTTCAGCCCGCCAGCGCCGGTGTCGAGCAGCAGGGCGCGGTCCTTACCGAACAGCAGGTAGAGGAACGGCGCCTCGAAGTTGGTCTTCACCGACTGGCGGATAACGAACGTGTCGGCGTCGAAGCGCTGGACCTGCATCTGCGGTTCTGCGGCCCCAGTCCCGTCGATCCAAGGTTGGAAGAGCGGCTTGGCCAGCGACGTCGTGGGCCAGGCAAGCGCAACGGCGCAGAGCAGGCAAGCAAGCTTCATTCGGCGTGTCCGTGGGCTTCGGCGATCAGTTCCAGGGAGCGGATGCGGGCCTCCAGCGACGGGCCGGTGGCCAGGACGAACACCTCTTCGGCCTCCGCCTCTCGGGCCTTCCCGGCCAGCCGGGCGTGGACGCCGGCGGCGTCGGTGGCGATCGAGCGGCTTTCCACCATCGCGCGGACCGGCGTGCCGGCATGCTCGGCCAGGAAGCTCTCGGCGCTGGCCAGGTCGCGGAACCGCCGCCGCTGGCCGGTGAGCATGGCGACATTGCCCGCCCGGCGCATCGCGTCTTCCCGCCAGGCCTGCTCGGCGGTCGGGGCGGCATAGGCGATCAGCGCCAGTCCGGCCCACGGTTCGAGGCGGAACGCCGAGGGCCGGAACGCCTTGCGGTAGGCCGCCACCGCCGGGCCGCCGTCGGTCCGGGCGATGAACTCGGCGAACACCATGCCGACCCCCATCGCGCCGGCGAAGGTGGCGCTTTCCTCCGAGGTGCAGAGCACGAAGACGTCCGGGTGTGAGGGGCCCGACGGGTTGGCATGGATGTCGTGCAGCGGATGCTCATCGCCGATCGGGGCCTTGCCGGCGGCGTCCAGCAGCCAGCTGGTCAGCAGGCTGAAGTACTGTGGGAAGGCGTCGGAGCCCACCGAGCGCAGGGCGCCGCCGGTCCGCGCGTCGGTCCCCAGGGCGCGGCCGAGACCCAGGTCGATGCGGCCGGGGGCCAGCGCCTCCAGCTCCATGAACACCTCGGCCACCTTCAGCGGCGAGTAGTTCACCAGCATCACGCCGCCCGAGCCCAGCCGGATCGTCGAGGTGGCCTGGGTCAGGGCGGCGATCAGGATCTCCGGGGCGGGCGAGCCCAGACCCGGAATGTTGTGATGCTCGGCCAGCCACAGGCGGTGATAGCCCATCCGCTCCGCGGCGCGCGCCAGCTCGATGGTGTCGCGCACGGCCTGCGCCTGTGTCGCGTCGCCGGTGACCGGGGAGAGATCGAGCGCGGAGAGGATCATGGCCGCCGATGTGGGAGCGCGCTCACGCCTCGTCCAGGTATTTCCACGTGTCGGCGCCGTCGAACTGGCGGACGCTGATGCCGGTCCAGTCCAGACCCTCGATGCTCCGCGCGTTGATCGCCATGCGCTCCTGCGTCCCGTCCAGGCTCTGCCAGTGGGTGGTGACCCCGCAGGCGCGGCAGCGATGGAACGCCAGCATCCGGTCGCCCCAGACGTAGGGCTGCGTCGAGCCGGGCTTCGGCAGGCCGACGTCGGCCGGCGAATAGTAGGCCCACCGCGCGCCCAGCCGGCGGCAGATAGAGCAGTTGCATTCCGTCACGGTGTCCGGCGCCGTGGGCGCGGTCAGGCGCACGGCCCCGCAGTGGCAGGCGGCCTCGATCATCGGCGTCTCCTCGCGCCCATGGGGAACGACGCGCGCGGCGCTGTCCAGTCTTGAAATCTAGGAACGCGGTCGGGTTTTCTTCAGCACCGATGAGAAACTCATCATCGGCTCGCCGCCGGCCGAGGCGTTTGAGATAATTCCGCGCACGAAGATCATGCTGCGGCCGGCCTTCACCACCTCGCCAGTGCATTCGACGAGGTCGCCCACGCCGCAGCTGCCGACGAACTCGCCGTTGAAGGTGGCGGTGACGCTGGGGCCGGTTCCCAGGGCGTCGCGGGCGATCCAGAACAGGCAGAAATCAGCGAAGGTCATGACGCAGCCGCCGTGCATGAACTGGCCGCCGTTCATGTGCTTGGCCTCGGCGCGGAACGCACAGACGCGCCGGCCGTCGTCGTCGACGCGGCAATAGAACGGCCCGGCCAGATCCTCGAACGGGTCGCCGCCGGGATAGAACGACCACCCCGCCCACTCGCCCTCGGTGACCACCTGGAGCTTTGAGGCGTAGTTGCTCTCGGTCTCGATTTCGCCGCCGTCCATGTTCACAATCTGTTCTGGCTGGTCTATGGGTGGACCTCTCAAAGCATGAGGGCGTGTCATGGGGAAGGGTTCGCTGTTGCAGCGATTGGGATTGGCGCGCAAGCCGCCGCTCACGATCGCACAATTCCGGGAACGGGTGATCGAGGAGGTTCTACGCCGGCAGCCGGGCGCCGACCTCGAGCGCCTCGGGGACAGCGACCTCAACGGCCCAAGCGGTGGCGAGACGGCGCTCGGGCGGGCCTATGCCTACTACCGCGAGACGCCGCGTGAGCGAGAACTCGTCATTGGTCAGGTCGCCGACCTCGTTCTTCACGAACCAGGAAAGGCCACGCCGGATCAGTTGATGGTGCTGGTCCGACCACACAGCTTTCTGGCCGGCTCCGAAGGCGAAACGGACAGGGGGTTGGCTCGGTCGCTACCGGCAGGGCTGATTGCGGTCGTGGCTGTCGACAAGCCTGAGAGTTACGAATTTTTAATGGCGAGCGAGTTGCGCGACGATCTCGGGCTGAGTGACGCTGAGATCTGGGCGCGCGCCGAAGCCAATTTGCTCACGCGCGTAAACATGACCCCGCCAAAGGCCCGGACGGGCGTTCTGATGGGGATCAAGACGGATATAGGGCTCGCGTCGAGCTTGCTGACCGTGGATGCGTTTTGGGAGCATCCGCACTTGGCTTCGCTGGGCAACCTCGTCGTCGCGCCGGTGGAACGGGATGAGTTGGTCGTCGTCCCCGCCGATCAGCCCGAACTGGTCCACGCCCTGCGGAATCTCGTAGCGAGACGGGACAACTCCAACTTTCTTTGCGACCGACTTCTGCTGCGGCGGAACGGGGCCTGGGAAGATTTCGAATAGAGGCTCTCCAGCACGCAGAGCCGATGATCTGGCTTGGACGCCATCGCGGCCGGCGCGCTATAGGTTCGGCTTCTCCGTCCGCCATGATCTGAAGGATCACGCAACCCCATGAAACGCGCCGCTATCGTCTCGCCCATTCGCACCGCCGTCGGCAAATATATGGGCGCCCTGTCGGACCTGACGGCCGGCGAGCTGGGGGCCGTGGTGCTGAAGGCGTTGGTGGAACGCACCGGCATCGATCCGCACCGGATCGACGACGTGATCTTCGCCCAGGGCTACGCCTCGGGCGAGGCGCCCTGCATCGCGCGCTATTCGGCGCTGGCCGCGGGCCTGCCGATCGAGGTTCCCGGCTACCAGCTCGACCGGCGCTGCGGCTCCGGCCTGCAAGCGGTGATCGACGCGGCGATGATGGTCCAGACCGGCGTGGCCGACGTGGTCATCGCCGGCGGCGTCGAGAGCATGAGCAACGCCGAATACTACACCACCGACATGCGCAAGGGCGCGCGCATGGGCTCGGTGACGATGCACGACCGCCTGGCGCGCGGCCGGGTGATGAGCCAGCCGGCCGAGCGGTTCGGCGTGATCAGCGGCATGATCGAGACCGCCGATAACCTGGCGCGCGACTATCAGATCAGCCGCGAGGCCAGCGACGAATACGCCGCCATGAGCCATCAGCGGGCGGCGGCGGCCTGGGC
>JANXXA010000120.1 GCA_025350885.1 Phenylobacterium sp. | reverse complement strand
AGTTGCGCGCTGGCGGTTCCCGCGGCCATCAGCGCGGCGAGACCCACGCCGGCGGCAAGACCGGCCACCCGGCGCCTGTGCGTCGCCGGCGGATCTGTCAGCCGCAAGCCGATCGTACGATCCGCGCGGGGTTGATCGAATAGGTCCATCGCGATGTGGCTCCAACACTCGTCACGCTGTGCGACGGACGGACCGGTCAGGCATTGCGCCCGCGCCGGCCCCTCCGCCACGGAACCGTCCCGCTCTACTTGCTCTTCGCAGGGGCGGCGGCAGCCGCTGGCGCCGCGGCCTTCGCAGGCTTCGGCGGCTCTGGCGGCTGATAAGCCTTGCTGTAGACGATATCCTTCTTCGCGCCGCCCAGCACCCCGCCCAGCTGCTTCTGCACGGCTTCCTGGGTGCGGCGGGTCTTGATGAACTCGGTGGCGTGCTGGGTGGCGATGGCGCCTTCCAGCGGCTCGACCCGAGTGCTGGCGATCCGGTTGGCCACCAGCAGGTTATTGGCCGGCACCATGAACACTTCGCCCGGGGGCAGCTTGACGATCTGGGCGACGATGGCCGGATCGACCGACAGGGCGTCGATCTCGCTGCGTCCGGCGCGGAACGGCACCTTGTTGGCGGTCAGGAGGGCGGTCACTTCGTCCAGGGTCTTGAGCGGCTGGAACGCCTTCAGCACCTCCGGGTCCGTCGGTTGCGGGAAGCGAACCTGATCGACCTCGAAGATCTTGCGCTGGGCGTACATGTCGGGGTGTTCGGCGATGAACTTCTCGACCTCTTCCTTGCTGGCCGCCGGAACCGCCTTGGCGATCTGCGCCTGCCAGGTCTGGATCAGCAGAGTCTCGTGGACGCGCTTTTCCTGCTGGGCGAAGGCCGGGGTCTTGCCGACACCGGCCTTTTCCGCGGCCTGCGCCAGCACCTTGCGCACGATGATCTGGTTCAGCGCCTGTTGCTCGGCCGCCTTGCGGATTTGGGCGTTCGGCGCGTGGAAGCCGTTGAGCTCATTGTTCAGTTCGACGCTGGTGACTTCCTTGCCGGCCACCGTGGCGACCACCTGGCCGCTCGGCGCCTTCTTGCCGCATCCGGCCAGGGCCACGGAGGCCACGGCCGCCAGCAACAGAACGCGTGTCGAATTCGTCATCAATTTGCCCCGCATTGAGAAGTAGGTTTCCAGATCGGCGGCCGCGAGCAAGGCGCGCGCCCGCAGGGTCCATCCGAGCCGAATACCCGAACATTTACACGTCTATATCATCACCGGTGAACAGATCGTGGGCAAGCGCGACATATTTAACCGCGTTCGCCGGGGCCTCCAATAGGCGGCCCGAGCGGCGTCGCTACACGAGTTGTTTGCAAACCGCATGGCACAGAGCGCCCAAGATTCAGGGGTCCGGTCTTATGACCCTCGCTAAAATCCGCTGAGGAGGCCGAATGGAACGAGCAAGGTCGAAACGCCGAGTTCTGGCGATCGCCTCCGGCGGCGGTCACTGGATTCAACTGCAGCGTCTTCGACCCGCTTTCGCGGGCTGCGACGTCACATATGTGAGCGTGTACCCCGACTATGCGGAGGACGTGGCCGGCGAGAAATTCTACGTCGTGAGCGATGTCACACGCATGAGCCTCGTGAAACTGCTTCGACTGGCGCCTCAGTTCGTTCGCATCATGTTGCGCGAGAAGCCCGACGTCGTGATCACGACGGGATCGGCGCCGGGCCTGGTCGGCTTGGCCATGGCGAAGGTATTCACCCGCGCCAGGACGGTCTGGATTGACAGCATCGCCAATTGCGAACGGATGTCTTCGTCCGGCAAACAGGCGCGCTATGTCGCCGACGAATGGCTGACCCAGTGGCCCCAGCTGGCGACGCCGGGCGGACCTGAATACTGGGGCGCGGTCATATGATTTTTGTCACTGTCGGTTCGCTGTTCCCGTTCGATCGGCTGGTGCGGCTCGTCGATGAAATCGCTCTGACCATGCCGCAGGAAACCTTTTTCGCGCAGATATTCAGCGGCGCTTACGAACCCGTGAACATCCCATATGCACGCCTGCTGACGCGGCGCGAGTTCACCGAGAAAATGCAGTCGGCGAGCGTCATCGTGGCCCACGCCGGGATGGGCAGCGTGATTTCGGCGATGGAGATGGGTAAGCCGGTTATCTTGACGCCACGGGTTCTGGAGTGGGGCGAACATACGACCGATCACCAGATGGCGACCGCGCGCTGGCTGGAAGGGCGTCCTGGAATCCACGTCTGTCTGCGTGATGAGGACCTTCCGGCGGCGATCTCCGCGGCTCTCGCGGGGCACGCGGTGGGCGAAGCCATGCCACGCTCCGCGCATGGCTGTCGAATTCGCTACGAAGCTATGAATTCGCGTATCTTGTTAACGAACGGCTCAGGCGCGGAG
>JANXXA010000102.1 GCA_025350885.1 Phenylobacterium sp. | reverse complement strand
CCGCCACCTCGGCCTTGCGCCACAGCTCCATGGCGCTGGCGGCCTGGACCGCGGAGCCCTCATTGAGCCGTTTCAGCACACTCGAGCCGCGAAAGTTCTCCAGACCGAGATTGAAGACGAACGACGCCAGAGCGTCG
Organism: Phenylobacterium sp.; assembly: GCA_025350885.1. GTDB lineage: Bacteria > Pseudomonadota > Alphaproteobacteria > Caulobacterales > Caulobacteraceae > Phenylobacterium. The sequence goes on along the minus strand of JANXXA010000102.1, from coordinate 1,931 downwards.
AACTGGTTCTGGCTCAGCGGCGTGTAAACCGTCTCACTGACGGCCTGGGTGATGGCGATCAGGTCATAGCGCAGCAACGCCTCGGCATCGTCCGGCGACACCTGCGCCCCCTGGCGCGCCGACAGCGTGTGGCCATGGCCCAGCGTCCAGCGCCCGTCGGGCAGCCGGGCGGCCTGACGGCGATAGCCCTCGAACCGCTTGATCAGCTCGATCCCGGCCCTGGACACACGATGGCGAGGCTGCATGCCCTCTGACCCAGTTTGACGCAACGCACGGCGGCGCGGGCGCTTACCAGCAAGTCGCGGGCCGGCAGGCTTTCTCGGCGTCTCCTTACAGCAGGATAAGCGCGGCGATGCCGAGAAGCGCCAAGAATCCGAAGAAGTCGGTCATGAAGGTGACCACGACCGACGAAGACACGGCGGGATCACGACCCAACCGATCAAGGATGATCGGCGCCAGGATGCCACCCAAGGCCGCCACGAACAGGTTGGCGATGATCGCCAGCAGCACCACGAGCGAGAGTTTCAGATCGTGTTGCCACAGGTATAGACCGCCACCGAGGATAAGACCGACCGCGGTTCCGTTGAGCAACCCGACACTCAACTCTCGGGTGATGATGCGGGCCGCGTTCGCCGCGTTCAGCTCCTTGCTGGCGATGGCGCGCACAGCGACGGTGAGGGCCTGGGTTCCGGCGTTGCCTCCCACCGACGACACGATCGGCATCAGCAGCACCAGGGCGACGATCTTGGCGATCATCGGCTGGAACGGCGCAATCACCGTGACCGCGATGGCCTCGGTCACCAGGTTGATCAGCAGCCATGGGAGGCGCGAGCGCACCACGCCGAGGAAGCTTGCGTCGCGGCCGGCGTCGGAAACCCCGGCCAGCGCCAGGATGTCTTCCTCGGTCTCCTCCTGGATGACGCCGACGATGTCGTCGACGGTGATCTGACCCACCAGCCGCCCGCCCGGCTCGATCACCGGGGCGGAGATCAGGTGATATTTGTCGAAGATGTAGGCCACCTCCTCCTGGTCCATATCGACCGGGATCTCGGTGATCTGCTCCATGATCGCCGCCAGGGACGTATCGCGTTGCGCGCGCAGCAGGTGGCTGACCGGCGCCGCGCCCACGGGCTTGTAGGCCGGATCGACGACATAGACGTCGAAGAACAGCTCCGGCAGCTCCTCGCTCTCGCGACGCAGGTGGTCGATGGTCTGGCCGACGGTCCAGAACTGCGGCGCCGCCACCACCTCGCGCTGCATCAGCCGCCCGGCGGTCTCATCCTCATAGGCCAGCGTGGTCTCGATGGCGGCCCGTTCGGTCTCGGGCAGCGCGGCCATGACCTGGGCGCGCTTGTCGGCTTCCAGGTCGTCGACGACGTCGGCGGCGTCGTCGGAATCCATCTCGCCCAGCGCCTTGGCCAGGATCGCCGACGGCACGTGCTCCAGCACGTCCTCGCGGATCTCGGTGTCCAGTTCCGCCAGGATTTCGGCCAGCGCCTCGGGGTCGAGGTGCGGAACCAGCTCCTCGCGGTCGTCGGCGGAGAGGAACCCCATCAGGTCGGCGATATCGGCCGGGTGCAGGGCGCCCAAGAGTTCGCGCAACCGATCCGCGTCGCCGCGGTCGAGCGCGTCAACTACCATCGGCACGTAGTCGGGATTTAGCGAATAGTCTTCGCTCAGCGCGAAGTCTTCCAGATCCTCCTCGATTTCAGGGCGTTCGCGCAGCTCCAGGTCGTCCGTTTCGCGGCTCATGACTGACCTTCCTGGATATGTGTCGGACCGTGTTTTCCTGAGCGATTGTAGGATCTGATGTCACTGGTGCGGTCGAGAAGACTCGAACTTCCACGGGTTGCCCCACAGCGACCTCAACGCTGCGCGTCTACCAATTCCGCCACGACCGCTCGTGGTGAGCCGCGGGGGGTAGCAAACGC
>JANXXA010000069.1 GCA_025350885.1 Phenylobacterium sp. | reverse complement strand
GTTGACCGCGTTGCCGCCGGCCCCGCCGATCCCGAAGACCACGATACGCGGCTTCAACTCTGTCGCGCGAGGCGCTGAAAGTGCGATTGTCATGGAACTCCTGCGTCCTTCCAAATCGGCCCGAAACGTCCTGGCGGCGGTGACGAGCCCGCCCGCCGAAGCGCCACGTCAAGGAAGCGTTAAGTACGCACCGACATCCTTAATCGGGGGTTAACCGCTTACCGTGAGTCGCAAGGCGGTCGAGGCCGCTCGAGCGGAAAAAATCCCTTGCGTCACAAGGCATAAGGCGAATCGGCGCGCCGGAGCCGGGACGTCGCCGGCCACGCTCAATAGTGAAAGCGGCACTGGGCGATTTCGAGCTGCTGGGCGGCGCCGCGCCCGGTCACGCGATAGACCAGCCGGTCTTCCAGGGTGATCCGCCGCGACCACCAGCCTTGCAGGTCGCCGCGCAAAGGCTCCGGCTTGCCGATGCCCTTGAACGGTTCACGCTGGCACTCCCGGATCAGAGCGTTCAGCCGCTCCACGACGTTGCGGTCGCTCGCCTGCCAGTGGAGATAGTCCGCCCAGGCTTGCCTGTGGAAAACGATCCTCACCGATCCATCAGCTCGTGGGCTTCACCACCCCCTGCCTCCAGCTCCCGGACCGCTTCCAGCAGCCGGGCGGCATTTACGGGGCTGGAGAGAAGGCGCGTGGTTTCTTCCATCGCGGTCCAGTCGGCCAGCGAGACCATCACCACCGCCTCGCCGCGCTTGCGGGTGACCACGACCGGCGCCCGGTCATCGACGACCCGGTCCATCACCTCCTTGAGGCGCGCACGGGTGTCGGAATAGGTCAGGACGTCCATGAGCGATCCTCCGGTCTCTTTATGTACAGAAATCGGTACAATCTTCAAGCTTGCTAAGGTCTACAGATTTTCCCCCAGCTGAGTTACGCGATGTCACCGTCGTCCCGTTGGATCTGGGGCCTCCCGGAAACTTTCGTTTTTGGGGAGGCGGGGGTCCGCGCCAAAAAGCAGATTTCACCAAAATCCGGGAAGGGTGAACAACTGCCCTTCCCGTAGTGGCTGCTAAAGCGGTGACGGGCGGGCGCCCAGCGCGCATGGCTTGATGTCGGATATCCCCAGCCTCGTTCGTCACTAGGGTGAGGGGGACACGTCCTTTCTGGAAGTAGGATCACATGACCGCGAGACAAACGGCGACCTCAGCGCCCGCGCTGCTCCTCGGCGGCCGAGGGCTGGTCGAGTCGCCCCGCTGGCATGACGGGCAGCTGTGGATCGCCGACTGGACGTCTGGCGAGATCCTCGCACTCACATCCGACAGCGCCGCCGAGGTCAAAGCCCGGATCCCGGCGCTGCCGCTCTCCTTCGACTTCCTGCCCGACGGCGACCTGATCGCCGTGTCGGCGCGCGAAGGCCGACTGCTGCGCCAGGCGTCGGGCGGCAGTCTTGGCGACTATGCCGAACTCGCGCCGCTAGCCGAAGGCCTGTGGAATGAGATCGTCATAGACGGCCGGGGCAACGCCTACGTGAATGGAGGCTGTCTGGCGTTGGTGACCCCCGATGGCCAAGCCCGGCGCGTGGCCGACAGCTTTGCCTTTCCGAACGGCATGGCGATCACCCCCGACAACCGCACCCTGATCGTCGCGGAGTCGCATGGACGGCGGCTCACCGGCTTCGACATCGCCGCCGATGGCGGGCTCGCCAATCGCCGCGTCTGGGCTGACCTCGGCGACGGCGTCCCCGACGGGATCTGCATCGATGCCGAAGGCTGCGTCTGGTACGCCGATGTGCCCAACCACCGCTGTGCGCGCGTTCGCGAGGGCGGCGAAGTGCTGCGCACGATTGCCCTCGACCGCGGCGGCTTCGCCTGCATGCTGGGCGGCCCCGAGCGCCGCACGCTCTACATCACAGCCGCCGAGTGGTTCGGTATGGAGCGGATGGGCGAAATGGCTGGGACAGGCCAGCTCCTCAGCCTGGACGTCGATATCCCTGGGGCCGGCTGGCCCTACGCCTGAGCGCAAAACACGCCGCCCGAAGATAATGTTACGGTGGCCTACAGGTTCTCCCGCAGCCAGCTCGCGGCCTTGGTCACCGGGTTGGCGCGGGGGTCCAGCGGTTCGCGGCGCAGCTTGGCCGAGGCGAGCGCCTTGGCGCTGACCGCTTCGCGGGGACCGAAGGCGGCGCGGTGCAGGATACCGGCGGCGGCGGTGAAGGCGGGGCCGGACGCGGCGTCGGCCAGGTGCGGCACGCGACGGGGGCGGCCCAGCCGCACCGGGCGGTCGAACACCCGGACGGCGACTTCGCGCACGCCGGCCAGCTGGCTGGCGCCGCCGGTCAGCACCAGGCCCGCGCCCGCCTCGACCGGGGCGCCGGAGCCCTTCAGCCGGTCGCGCAG
>JANXXA010000039.1 GCA_025350885.1 Phenylobacterium sp. | reverse complement strand
CCGGCCGAAGTGATCGGTACGGGTTCGTTGATGCTCGACATCGCGCTCGGCATCGGCGGCTTGCCGAAGGGTCGCGTGGTCGAGATCTACGGGCCGGAATCGTCGGGCAAGACGACGCTGGCCCTGCACGTGGTGGCCGAGGTCCAGAAGCTGGGCGGTACGGCGGCCTTCGTCGATGCCGAGCACGCGCTCGACCCGTCCTACGCCCACAAGCTGGGGGTCAACCTCGACGAGCTGCTGGTCTCCCAGCCGGACACCGGCGAACAGGCGCTGGAGATCACCGACACCCTGGTTCGCTCGGGCGCGGTGGACATCATCGTCATCGACTCGGTCGCCGCGCTGACGCCGCGCGCCGAAATCGAGGGCGAGATGGGCGACAGCCTGCCCGGTTTGCAGGCGCGGCTGATGAGCCAGGCGCTGCGCAAGCTCACCGCCTCGATCTCCAAGACCCAGACCCTGGTGATCTTCATCAATCAGATCCGCATGAAGATCGGAGTGATGTACGGCAGTCCGGAAACCACCACCGGCGGCAATGCGCTGAAGTTCTATGCCTCGGTGCGCCTGGACATCCGCCGCACCGGCTCGGTGAAGCGGGCCGACGAGATCGTCGGCAACAACGTCCGCGTCAAGGTGGTGAAGAACAAGGTCGCCCCGCCGTTCCGCGAGGTCGAGTTCGACATCATGTACGGCGAGGGCATCTCCAAGCTGGGCGAGATCATCGACCTGGGCGTCAAGGCCGGGGTCATCGAGAAGTCCGGCTCCTGGTTCTCCTTCTCCAGCCAGCGCATCGGCCAGGGCCGCGACAATGTCCGCGACTTCCTCAAGGCCAACCCCGATATCGCCGCGGAGATCGAAAAACAGGTGCGCGGCGCCAAGGCGGTGATTGCCGAGGAACTGCTGGTCGGCGGCCCCGAGCCCGAAGACGAATAGGTCTGGCTCCCGGGCCGTTCCCCGCGCCGGCGGGTGAACGCGCCCCAGCCGCAGCTCTGACCTTGGCCTCCGACCTTGGACCCCACCCTTGGCGAGGTGGCGTTAGTTTCGTAAACGGACCCCCGTTGCCATATCCGGGGCCAGGGTGACGAGACCTTCGCCCCCGTTCACCTAAGCGCCAGGGTCCATGCCGAGCCTCAACGAGATCCGCACCCACTTCCTCGACTATTTCGCCGCGCGCGATCACGCCATCGTCGCCTCGGCGCCGCTGGTGCCGCAGAACGATCCGACGCTGCTGTTCGTCAACGCCGGCATGGTGCCGTTCAAGACCTATTTCACCGGCGCGGAAGCCCCGCCCTGGCCGCGCGCCGCCTCCTCGCAGAAGTCGGTCCGCGCCGGCGGCAAGCACAACGATCTCGACAACGTCGGCTACACCGCCCGCCACCACACTTTCTTCGAGATGCTCGGCAACTTCTCGTTCGGCGACTATTTCAAGGAAGCCGCCATCGAATACGCCTGGGACCTGCTCACCCGGGAGTTCAAGCTTCCGGTCGATAAGCTGCTGGTCACTGTCTACGCCGAGGACGAAGAGGCGCCGGTCCTCTGGAAGAAGATCGCCGGCCTGTCCGACGACCGGATCATCCGCATCGCCACCGCCGATAACTTCTGGTCGATGGGCGACACCGGTCCCTGCGGCCCCTGCTCGGAGATCTTCTTCGATCACGGTGACCATATTCCCGGCGGCCCGCCCGGCAGTCCCGACGAGGACGGCGACCGCTTCGTGGAGATCTGGAATCTGGTGTTCATGCAGTTCGAGCAGCTGGCGTCCGGCGACCGCACCAACCTGCCCAAGCCCTCGATCGACACCGGCATGGGGCTGGAGCGCGTCGCCGCGGTCCTGCAGGGCGTCCACGACAACTACGACATCGACTTGTTCCGGACGCTCATCGCCGCGTCCCGCGACCTGGTGGACGGGGCCGGGGCCGCGTCCAACGGCGCCTCGCACCGGGTGATCGCCGACGGGGTGACCCCCTCCAACGAGGGCCGCGGCTATGTGCTGCGCCGGATCATGCGGCGCGGCATGCGTCACGCCCACCTGTTGGGCGCCGCCGACCCGCTGATGCACCGGCTCGCCCCCACTCTGATCGGCGAAATGGGCGAGGCCTATCCGGAGCTGCGCCGCGCCGAGGCCGCCATCGTCGACACCCTGCGCCAGGAGGAGGAGCGGTTCCGCCGCACGCTCGGCCGCGGCATGGGCCTGCTCGACGAGGCCACCGCCCACCTGGGCGCGGGCGATGTGCTGTCCGGCGAGACCGCCTTCAAGCTCTACGATACCTATGGCTTCCCGCTGGACCTGACCCAGGACGCCGTGCGCGCCAAGGGCCTGACGGTGGACCTGGACGGCTTTGACGCGGCCATGACCCGCCAGCGCGAACAGGCCCGCGAAGCCTGGACCGGCTCCGGTCAGGTGGCCGCCGCCGGCGAGTGGTTCGCCATCCGCGACCGCCTCGGCCCCAGCGACTTCGTCGGCTACGACGACACTGAGGCGACCGCCGAACTCCTGTCCCTGGTTGAGGACGGCCGCGAGATCGACGGCGCGGTGGTCGGCGCCAGCGTCCAGGCGGTGTTCGACCGCACCCCCTTCTACGCCGAGAGTGGCGGCCAGGCGGGCGATCAGGGCGAGGTGACATGGGAGGGTGGGCGCGCGCGCGTCAGCGACGTGCAGAAGAAGGCCGGCGACCTCTTCGTCCACGACCTTGAGATCCTTGAAGGGGTCTTGTCGCCGGGCGCGGGCGTGCGGCTGACCGTCGATAGCGAACGCCGCACCGCCACCCGCGCCAACCACTCGGCGACCCATCTGCTGCACGCGGCCTTGCGCGACGTGCTGGGCGCCCACGTCAGCCAGAAGGGCCAGATGGTCGATGGCGAACGAATCCGCTTTGACTTCAGCCACGGCCAGCCGGTGAACCCCGACGAGATCGACCGCATCGAGGGTCAGGTCAACGCCGTGGTCCGCCAGAACTTGGCGGCGCGGACGGAGCTTATGGCGCCCCAGGCGGCCATGGCGGCCGGCGCCATGGCGCTGTTCGGCGAGAAATATGGCGAGACCGTGCGGGTGCTGACGCTGGGTCGGTCACTGTCAGGCGAAGGCGCCTATTCGGTGGAACTGTGCGGCGGCACCCACGTGGCGCGCACCGGCGACATTGCGTTGTTCAAGGTTGTCCAGGAGCAGGGGGTCGCCGCCGGCGTGCGCCGCATCGAGGCGCTGACCGGCGAGGCGGCGCGGCGCTATCTGCTGGATCAGGCGGCGGTCGCCAAGGGGCTGGCCGACCAGTTCAAGGTCCCGGTTTCCGATGTTCCGGTCCGCGTGGCCGCCCTGGAAACCCAGCGCCGACAGCTGGAAAAGGAGCTGGGCGACGCCCGGCGGCAGCTGGCGATGGGCGGCGGTGCAGGGGCCGCGCCAGCGGGGCCTGAAGAGATCGACGGCGTTCAGGTCCTGGCCCGCATCCTGGATGGCGTGGGCGGCAAGGACCTGCGGCCCATCGCCGAGGAATTCAAGAAACAGGTTCCCGACGGGGTGATCGTGCTGGTGGGCTCAGCCGAGGGCAAGGCCGCGGTCACCGTGGCGGTCACCGGTTCGGCCCAGGCGCGATTCAACGCTGTCGACCTCGCCAAGGCCGCCGTGGTCGCCATGGGCGGCCAGGGCGGCGGCGGACGCGCCGATTTCGCCCAGGGCGGCGCGCCGGACGGCGCCTTGGCTGCCGAAGGGGTAGCCGCAGTGAAGGCCGCCATGGCGGGTTAGCGTTCCACCGGCAGTAGTGGGGACTGGCGCCGCACCTGCCCGCACACTAGGTTCCGGGCGCAGTTTGGGAGCGCCCTATGCGCAGAGTTTGTACGGTCGCCGCCTTCGCCCTTGGCCTGCTGGCCGCCCAGGCGGCTGTGGCGTCCAGCGTGATCGCGCTGCCGCCCAGCCTGGGAACGGTGGGCGCCGCGACCCTGAGCTTCGGTGACGACGCTGCCGGCGCCCCGAACGGGGGCCCCGACGCGCCGGCGCAATCCAAGGCCTGGGTGCTGGATCGGGCCGCCGACGACGGCGCCGGCTCCTACCTGTTGCAATACAACCGCCATGGCGGCGCGGTCGGACCCGATCAGGTGCAGGGCGAGTTTCAGTTCTCGCCGCTGGCGGGTGACGCGTCCGGCCAGCCGCCGCGGGTTCACGGTGACGGGCTGTCAACCTTGCCGGCCTTCGGCGCCCCGCTGGCGATCACCCTGGAAACCCCTGGGCGCTACACCCTGGCCTACGATCTGCAGAACGCCGGCCTGATCGGCGACGGGGCGGGCTTCGCCAGGCTCGCCGCGCGCCTGCTGGAGCCGGCGTTCTGGGGTCTGTTGATCGCCGGCTTCAGCCTGATCGGCCTGGGCCTGCGCCGACAGACCGCGCCGGCCAGGACCTGACGGGTCGGCAGCCTTAGGCCGCCAGCGCCTTTTCCAGGTTGGCGGCCACCTTGTCGATGAAACCCTCGGTGCTCAACCAACCTTGCGTATCGCCGACCAGCAGCGCCAGGTCCTTGGTCATCGACCCGCTCTCGACCGTCTCGACGCAGACCCGCTCCAGCGTCTTGGCGAAGGCGTCGAGCGCGGGGTTGTCGTCCAGCTTGGCCCGGTGTTCCAGGCCGCGGGTCCAAGCGAAGATCGAGGCGATGGAGTTGGTGGAGGTGCTCTCCCCGCGCTGATGGGCGCGGAAGTGGCGGGTGACGGTTCCGTGCGCGGCTTCGGCCTCCACCGTCTTTCCGTCGGGGGTCAGCAGG
>JANXXA010000036.1 GCA_025350885.1 Phenylobacterium sp. | reverse complement strand
ACCACCTTCAAGGCGCTGATCGCCGCGGGCTGGCGGCCGGTGGCGGTGATGGGCCTGGAGACCCTGTGGATCGGCGCCCTGGTTCTGGCCGTGGTCGAGTGGCTGACCTGACCTAACCCCGCGCCCGGAACCGCAGCGGCATGGCCTTGGGGCCGGAGATGAAGTTGGACGCCAGCCATTCCGGCGGCGCGGCCAGCGCGAAGTCGTCCATCCGCGTCAGCACCTCCATCAGCATGGCGTCGATCTCGATGCGCGCGATGTGCTGGCCAAGGCAGCCGTGCGGGCCGGTGCCGAAGGCGATGTGCGGGTTCTCCGGCCGCGACAGCTCCAGGGTCTCCGGCCGGTCAAAGGCGGCCGGGTCGCGGTTGGCGGCGCCGAAATACATCACCACCTTGTCGCCGTCGCGGATCTGCTGGCCGGCCAGCTCGACATCCTTGCGAGCGGTGCGCCGCATATAGATCACCGGGCTGGTCCAGCGCAGCAGCTCCTCGCGCGCACTGGGCAGCCGGCCCGGCAGGTCGGCCATCAGCCAAGCCATCTGGTCGGGGTTGTCCATCAACGCCAGCAGCCCGCCGGACAGGAGGTTGCGGGTGGTGTCGCCGCCGGCGTCGACCAGCAGCAGGAAAAACAGCAGGAACTCCATGTCCTCGAGCCGGCGGCCATCCACCTCGCAGGCCAAGAGCTTGGACGCCAGGTCGTCGCCCGGCCGCGCCCGCTTCTCGGCGATCACGCGTGAGCCATACTCGAACATCGCCGCCACCGCCGCCCCGCCCGCGCCCGGCGGCAAGGCTTCGGGGGCAGTGTGGATGGTCTCGGTGAGCTTGTAGAGCTCGCGCCCATCCTCCAGCGGCAGGCCCATCAGCTCGGCGATGACGAAGGAGGGCATCTCGCCGGCCACCTCGGCGACGAAATCGCATTGGCCCTTCTCGATCACCGCATCGACAATCTGCCGGGCCAGGGCCTGGATGCGGTACTCGCGCAGGCGGGCCGCCGGCAGGGTGAACTCCTGGCGGATCAGCTTGCGGAACGCGGTGTGCTCCGGCGGGTCCATCATCAGCATCATTTTGTGCGGCCCGAACCCCTGGCCCTGGCCCGGCGGCGGATCGGGGATCATGATCGTCGGCTCCGACGAGAACGCCTGGAAATCGCGGTCCACCGCCCAGACGTCGGCGTGCCGTGTGACCGCCCAGAAGCCGCGCCCGTTTGGCTCGTCATGCCAGCGCACCGGCGCATGCTCGCGCAGCCAGCGGTACTGATCGTGCGGCTGGCCCGCGGCGAAACTGGCGGGCGACAGCAGGTCGATGTGCATGGGCAGGGCTCCGCAGGGGTCGGCGGCGCACATTCGGCGCGAGCTTACGATGCGGCAGGCAAGCCCCGCCTGTTCCTTGATGTGTACGATCCTAGTGGGCCTTCAGCTTGGACGGTCTTACCCGAACTTTTTTCGGCAATGGGGCGGGCGCGTCGGGGCGACGGGCATAGTCTAGGACCTCCCGCCACTTAGTGGGCGGGACCGGGCGCACCTCGTTCACCGAGAGCATCGCGAGTCCAAAGTAGAGGTTGCCAACAACGCCCTGGAATCGCTGCCTAGGGTCGGTCTCTTCCTCTTCGATTGGGTCTTCTGCGAAGACCCGCTCTTCAACGTTCACGCGGTGACACGGGTAGTGCAGTTTCTCGCAGAGCTTCTTGATGATCTCGTCATCGAAAGACTTGGCGGGAATGTGGTGAGCGAAACGGTTCCGAACGTCCTTCACGACCTGCAGGTCTTCGCGGACGGCCTGGTCATATAGCGCCAGTGCGAAGCCCAAATGGATCTTGGCGTGGAAGCTGTTCAGCGGCGAAGCTAGCCCGCTGAACAACACGCCAATGTCGCCCGCATTCATCTCTCGCAGTCGGCCCTTGATGGCCTCCGCGAGGGTGTCTTCAATCTGCGCGGCGCTTACTATCGCGCCAGCCCGCTCACTGGCGCCGAACACCTCCGCTAGGAAGTGATCGAAGCCCGACCGTTCCCGATCAGGCTCACGCTTGGCGAACGGGTTGTTGGGAGCATCATCGTCAGATGTCATCTGAAGAACCCCTAGACGAAGAGGAAGCCGCCCGCCGCCGTGACGAGGTGGTCAAGCGTATGCTCGCCACCCCGCCGCAGCCGAGAAAAGGGGCCGCCCCGAAGGGCGACCCCAAGACGGCTTAGGCCAAAGTCGGGAAGCCAGATGGTAACGCGGTCGCGGGTGCCACTTCAGGGAACATGCGTCCCTTCATGACGTCTGCGATTCGGCCCTGGTTGATTACGAAGAAGCTCGCAATCGGCGGGTACTGATAGCCCAGCTTACGAGCCAGCTTGATTGTCGCCGCAATTTCCGGCGTCACGTATTTCGAACGCATAACGAGGTCCTTATGTCGGACCTAACAGCGTGTTGACCGATTGTCGAAATGGGCGGATAAAATCCCTGTTGATATGAAATCGCTGCTAGGCAGTTACAAGGAAGGGGTCGGTGTCCGCCGGCCCCTTTACCTAGAGTGCTCCGATACAGAGCACCGTGAGCGACCATCAAGTGAGTCGAACTCTAATCAAAACTTAATTTTTGGCCCTTCCGCCGCAGATGTTGCAGCTTTCCGGACCTTCTATTTCCGGCTACGCGGCTTTACGAGTCTGGTCATAGGTCAAGCACTTGCCGACCACGCCGCGCACCGCTTCCGCCGCGCGCATAGCGTACGTGACGCCCAGATCGGCGCGGTTGGAATAACGGAAATCGAACTAGCACACGTAGCGCGACAGGTGGGAGCGCGCACACCCAGATTGTGGACACGATCTTACCGCCGCAACCCGCTCACTTGGGCGGTGAGCGGTGCCCCTGGTCCCCAGAATTCGCGGGGATAAGCGGGGGTGGGTATCGGTCAAGCCCTTATCAAGGCGCGCTCTGATTTGCATCCGGACCCTAGGTGCTTGATCGCGGCGGTGGTAGCTCGGTTGGCATGTCCCGACACCCCCGCCTGCCCCGCGCCCTGTTTGTCGCGCTCCTCTGCGTCCCGGCGCTCGCCGGCTGCCTGACGCCCCGCGCACGGCCGATCCCCAGCCCCGCCGTGCTGGAATCCCGCGCCCACGTCGGCGCCAAGGTTCAGGCTTGCCCAGCCGCCGACCTCGCCGAGATCTCCCCGGTGACCGTCACCTTCGGCTTCGACGATGCGCGTATTTCCGACGTCGGCCAGACCCGGCTGGCCGACGCCGCCGCCTGGCTGGCCTGCCACGCCGGCGTCGAGGTGGTCATCCGCCCCACCGCCGACAATCATGGGGATGCGCCGCACCAGCAGGACCTCGCCGCCCGCCGCGCCCAGGCCGTGCTCGACCAGCTCCGCACGCTGGGCGCCACCGCCAGCGTCGTCCGCCGCCTGGCGCTGGGATCGCCCGACCCGGTCACCGCCCCCCACCTGCTGATCCAGGCCGACGGGCGGGGGTGGTAGGGGCGACATTACCGCGATTTATCTAGGCTCCGCGCCGCCGAGCCGCCAGAAGGGGCCATTGACGCCGCGCTGAGGGGCCGCGGCGTCCACCTGGAGCCTTGCCGTTGATCGCCCTCTTCGCCGCCGCCGCCCTGGGGTTTGCCGCGCCCGACCTGCAACGCCTGGCGCCGATCCGGCGCGAGCCGCAGGTCACCTATGTGGACCGGTCCGGTGCGGTGATCGGGGTGCGGGGCGGACGGTTCGCCGGCCCCGCCGACCTCGCCCGGATGCCGGCCTATGTGCCCGCCGCCTTCGTCTCCATCGAGGACCGGCGGTTCTATGAGCATGCCGGGTTCGACCCCGTGGGGATGGCGCGCGCGGTGATCGCCGACCTGAGCTCCGGCAAGAGCCAGGGCGCCTCGACGATCACCCAGCAGCTGGCGCGCAACCTCTACCTGTCGGCCGACCAGACGCTGGAACGCAAGGCCAACGAGCTGGTCATCGCCGTGCAATTGGAGCGGGCCTATTCGAAGAAGCAGATACTGGCGCTGTATCTCAGCCGGGTCTATTTCGGTGCCGGCGCCTATGGGATCGAGGCGGCGTCGCAGCGATACTTCAACAAGCCGGCCGCGCGGCTGACGGTGCGCGAGGCGGCGATGCTGGCGGCCGTGTTGAAGTCGCCCACGAACTACAATCCCGTCGAACAGCCGGAGCGGTCGGCCGAGCGCACGCGGCTGGTGCTGGACGCCATGGTCGAGACCGGGGCGATCGGTCCGGCCGAGCGGGCCAGGGCGCTGGCCCAGACGCCGAAGGTCTGGAAGACCGCGCCCACCGCGCCGGCGCAATATTTCATCGACTGGATCGACGATCAGGCCCGCGCCGCCGTGGGAACGCCCAGGCAGGACATCGTCGTGGAGACCACGCTGGACCTGCCCGCCGAGATCGCCGCGGGTGACGCGGCGCGCGCCACCGTCGATCGGTTCACAAAGCAGGGCGTCGGCCAGGCCGCCCTGGTGGCTATGGACGGCGCGGGCCGGGTGCGCGCCATGGTCGGCGGGACCGACTATGCCAAGGCGCCTTACAACCGCGCGGTGGAGGCGCATCGCCAGGCGGGATCGGCCTGGAAGCCCTTCGTCTATCTGGCGGCCATGGAGGCCGGCCGCACGCCCGACGCCCTGGTCACCGATGAGCCGGTGACCATCGCCGGGTGGACGCCACG
>JANXXA010000028.1 GCA_025350885.1 Phenylobacterium sp. | reverse complement strand
ATTACGGGCGGAGCCCGTCAGGGTGAAGAATACGCGCCGGTTGGCCGACGGGTCGGTTGTTGAGCCGTTCGCTTGGTCCCCGATAAGGGTTTCACCCGACAGGGAGACGATCTGGTGTGCCGACTTGTCGAACAACTGGAGGGTGTTGAATTTGTTGATCGAGCCCCAATAGAAGCTGAAGTGCGTCACGCCGCGCCCGCCTAGGAAGTCCGCGAACCCGAGTTCCGAACTGCCGCTGGTCCCGGTGACGGGCGTCACCAGAAATGGGGTCGTGTCGCCCAGGGGGCTCAAATAGCCCGAGCCGGGCGTAACGCGCTGCCCGTCGCCCGACAGCGTAACGCCCGGGGGCAGGACCGGACTATCAAAGTTGATCAGATAGCTCTCGCCGGACGCCGGCCCCACGTCCGGCCCCAGCGCCGTCGAAACCAGCACGGCTCCGCGTGCCGATGTGGCCAGCGCGAGCGCCCCGAAAATCAGATAACTGCGAACCGTCCCGCTGACATTCATGACCACAGTTCCAATGGCGCACAGCCGCTCGAGACTCTGAACTTCGCACCCCGCCGCTTGTTCCCGCAGCGGCGCAGAATCTCCCGTGTAACGTCATCAGGCAGTCGCCAGCGCTCAGCTTTCGGCGCAAACGCCTCGGAAACGGGGCCGTCGCAGCCAGCGTGACTATGGCAAAACGTCGCACACGATGCTGGCTGTCGTCCTTGGATAACGGGCGTCGATCACCCACCCGCAACGCTTGATTATAGTCAAGCTTGATTTGGGAATAGATCAACATTCTCGGGAGGTTCGAATTTCATCCGTCGCTCGGGATGGTTGCTGTATCGTCTCTAAGGTTAAGCTTGGCGCAGATCATAAATTCAGAATATCAGTGGAAGTCGAACCGCGTTTTCTTAGGTGCGACATCTTGTGTCACGGATCGTAAACTCCGCTCAAGGTAAAGCTCGTCTTCAGCCGCGGGGCGCGGCGACGAGCAGATCTGAGCGGGGAACGCATGTCCTTGGTGAAGTACGACGGCACGCCTGCCGTTCAGACGAGCACGCCGGTCGCAAATTTCTACGGGACCGACGGCTCTGACACCCTCACCGGGACCGCCGCGGCCGAGTCCTTCTGGGGCGGCCAGGGCGATCTGATGACCGGTGGGGCCGGCGACGACACCTACTACCTGAAATCGCCGACGGATCGGATGGTCGAACTGGCCGGCGGCGGCATCGACAAGATCGTCGCCTGGAGCAGCGTATATCTGCCGAATTTCGCGAACGTCGAAAACCTCGAAGTCAACGGCGACAAGACCTACGGCGCGGGCGGGGCGGGCGACAACATCATCCAGGGCGGCGCGGGCTCCCAGCAGCTCTACGGTGGCGGCGGCCAGGACATCCTGATCGGCGGCGCCGGCGGCGACGTCTTCATCGTGATCAGGGGCCAGGGCAACGACGTCATCCAGGACTTCGCGCCCGGCCAGGACACTGTCCGGCTGACCTCGGGTTACACCACTTTTGCCCAGGTGCAGTCCCACCTCAGCCAGGTCGGGGCGGACGTGAAGCTGGACATGGGCGGCGGCGACGGTCTGCTCATGCGCAACGTCAACGTCAGCCTGCTCACGGCCAGGGACTTCGAGCTCCAGCTGGACACCAGCAAGCTCGGCGCAATGACCTTCCACGACGAGTTCAACAAGCCGCTGTCGCTGTGGGACGCACAGTCCAATCCGACAGGTACGTGGCGGCCCGACTATGGATACCAGGGCGAACAGGGGCTGGGCTCGTACACTCTCGCCAGCAACGGCGAAAAGGAAATCTACGTTTCGCCCTACTTCCGTGGGCACGCCGGCGACTTCTCCGTCACGCCGTTCACCTCGAACCCAGACGGCACCCTCACGATCCAAGCCAAGCCGACAACGAATTCCGAGATCTTCGGATACCAGTACACGTCAGGAATGATTTCGACCCAGGCGACCTTCGCCCAGACCTACGGCTACTTCGAAATGCGCGCCGAACTGCCCCACGCCGCGGGCGCCTGGCCGGCGTTCTGGTTGCTGCCGGCCGACGGGTCATGGCCGCCGGAACTCGACGTCATGGAGACCCTGACCTCGGACCCGCGCGCGGCCTGGACGACCGAGCATTCCGGCTTGGGCGGCGCCCACACCTCCGCGGGCCAAGCTTCCTTCGTACCCGACAGCGCCGACGGTTTCCACGCCTACGGCGTGCTTTGGACGCCCACCAATCTGACCTGGTACATCGACGGCGTGGAGGTCTTCCACACCGCGACGCCGGCGGACATGAACAAGCCGATGTACATGATCGCCAACCTGGCGCTGGGCGGATGGGGCGGCGCCATCGACGCGGCGAGCCTGCCCGCCGACATGAAGATCGACTACATTCGCGCCTATTCGCTAGGCAGCACAGGCTTGCCGCCGCCCCCCGCGCCAGTACCTCCGCCGGCCCCGATCCCAGGCGTGCGCCTGACCTCGTCGGGCTATGCCGACACCCTGACCGGCGGCGCCGGCGCTGACACACTGAGCGCCGGCCAGGGCCCTGACAAGCTGACGGGCGGCGCGGGCGCTGACCAGTTCGTGTTCAAGGCCTTGCCCTGGAACGCCGGACACATCACCGACTTCAAAATCGGCATCGACCACCTGGACCTGTCGGCGATCATGCAGCAGTCGCACTACACGGGGTCAGATCCGATCGCCGATGGCCATCTGATCCTGCGTTCGGACGGTGCTGGCGGCGCGCAGGTGTTGTGGGACTCCGACGGTCCGGCCGCCGGTAATCCCTGGCCGATCACCATAGTCACACTCGACAATGTCCGTCCCGGCGACGTCACCGCTGTGAAACTCCTGGGGTCGGCGGGAATCACCCAACCCCTGGTTTCCCCTTCGCCCACTGGGGTGCCCGTGATCGCCGCCCCCAACGCCACCCTGAGCGGGAGCGCGGAGGCGGACCGCTTCGTGTTCGCCGCCACGACCTCGAGCGCGGGCCCGATCACCGACGTCACAGCGGGATCCGACACGCCAGACCTGCGGCCCATCTTCGACATGGCACACGACCCGGGGAGCGAACCCGTGACCGACGGCTACACCAACTTCGAACACGCGGGCGCGGGCAGCACACAAGGTCACATCGATGGCTTGCATAGCTCACAATGGCTGTTCGGATAGTGGCGCGCGCACGCGGGCTCACCAGCAGCTATTAGAAAGCCCAGTTGCTGGCTGAAAGCTGCGGCGGAAGCACGTGGTCCAGAGTCGTGATCAGCGTCGGCCACTGCGACCCGGACGGGCCGTCGAGATCGACATACACCTGAGTGTTGCCCGACGCGTCCGCGCGGAACTCCAGCCAGTGGTCAACGATCGGGTTCGTCCCCGTATAGGTTGTGGTCGCGAAAAGTGGCCGAAGGTCGATCAGGTCCGCGCTCGGCGCGAAGTCAGTGACGTGGCCGGCGTTCCAGGGTGCCTTGGCAAACACGAAATGATCGGCGCCGCCGGCGCCCGTCAGGGTGTCGGGGCCCTGGCCGGCGTTCAGGGTGTCATTGCCCGTTCCGCCAACCAGGGTGTCGCCATATTTCGCCGAGGTCAGCACCACGCCCGCTCCAGAGGGTGGCGGCGGGGGCGGCGGACCACCGCC
>JANXXA010000579.1 GCA_025350885.1 Phenylobacterium sp. | reverse complement strand
GCCGCCGCCCAGGAAGATCGACACCAGGCGCCTGGGCCCGGTCAGCGCGCGCTGCGCGGCCAGGTCGGTGACGATGGCGCGGGCCAGCGCGGCGGGTTCATCGCCGCCCTTGCGACCTGGGCCGCCCTGGGAGCGATCCCGGTAGACGTTGAAATCGCAGTAGGGACAGATCCGCGCGCAGTAGGGCCAGTGGATGTAGACCCCGAGTTCCGGGGCGTCGCTCACAAGAGCGCGGCTTTGAGCTTGGCGAAGGCCATCGCCCGGTGGCTGATGGCGTCTTTCCGCGTCGGCTCGATCTCGCCGAACGTCTGGTCCATGCCGTCAGCGATGAAGATCGGGTCATAGCCGAAGCCCCGGTCGCCGCGCGGCGGGAAGGTCAGCGTCCCCTCCACCCGGCCCTCGACCACCACCGCCGGCCCGTCCGGCCAAGCCACGGCCAGGGCGCAGGTGAACCAGGCGCTGAAATCGGCGGCGCCGGCCTCTTCCAGCCGCTCCTCGACCTTGCCCATGGCCACGGCGAAATCCCGCGCCGGTCCTGCCCAGCGCGCCGAATAGATCCCTGGCGCGCCATCCAGCGCGGTGACCGACAGCCCCGAATCGTCGGCCAGAGCGACCAGGCCGCTAGCCTGCGCCGCCGCGCGCGCCTTCAGCAGCGCATTGCCGGCGAAAGTGGTCTCGGTCTCGTCCGGTTCGGCCAGGCCCAAGGCGCCGGCGGTCACCAGATCGAAGCGGTTGTCGAGGATTTCCGCCAGCTCGCGCGCCTTGCCGGCATTGTGGGTGGCCACCACCAGACGGGTCCCGGGCTCCAGCTTCAGCGCCATGGTGTTCACTCCGTGCGGGCCGGCCGCGACCATAGCGCCGCCCAGGCCGGTTGCATTGCGAAAGTTTAACATTGTTAAACGATATTCATTTGATTGCTAATCGATGTGACCGTATTGACTGTCGACATCGGGGCGGGACACCGGCCCACCCACTCGCCGCACCGCGGCAAACCACCAGGAGACTGCACCATGCTCGCCTCGATGATGAAGACCTTCGACCGCATCTCGCTTAGCCTGGTGCTGGCGCTGGCCGCCACGCCGATGCTGGCGGTCGCCGCCGCCGCTGCGATCCACTAGGCTGGCGCCGCCTTGCGGTTTGTCCGAGCCGCCGGCGCGCCACGGGGGCGGACGGGGGAGACTCGATAATGCGTGCGCTAGGGCCGGGCTCGGTCTCCAGCTTCCTGAAGATCATCCTCGACGTGGTCTTCGCCGCGTTGTGGATCGCTCTGGCCGCCGTGGCCCTGGGCGTCTTGGCGGCGGTTCTGTTCAGCTTCAATCCCGACCTGTTTCCCGACGTGCTCAGCAATAACGCCGCCATGGTGGCGCGGCGCGGACCGCTGTTCGCCGGCATGCTGGCGGTATTCGCCCTGTCGCTGGCCGGCGTGTTGACCATCGTCCACTCGCTGCGGCGGATCTTCGTGACCCTGACCGGCGGCGACCCGTTCCATCCGCACAATGTCCAGCGCCTGCGGCTGATCGGCCTGATGCTGGCGGCGCTGGAAGTGGGCCGCTATGGGGTCTGGGGCGTCTCGTCGCTGGTGCCCTGGGTGAAGGACGTCAAGCCCGATCTCAGCCTGACCGCCTGGTTTTCCGTGCTGGTGGTGTTCGTGCTGGCCGAGGTGTTCCGTGAAGGCGCCCGGCTGCGGCGCGAAGCCGAACTGACCATCTAGGCCGACGCACCCATGCCCATTCGCGTCCATCTCGACCGCGTGCTGTTCGACCGTCGCATGTCGCTCACCGAGCTCGCCGACCGCGTCGGCGTGACCATCGCCAACCTGTCGATCCTGAAGACCGGCAAGGCGCGGGCCGTGCGGTTCTCGACGCTGGCCGCCCTCTGCCGCGAACTGGACTGCCAGCCCGGCGACCTCCTGCTCTACGAGCCCGGCCCCGCCGACGACCTCCCTGATGAGGACGACAGCGGTTGACCCAGAACACCCTTCCCCCGCAGGAGTGGAAGGCGGACGAAACTATGTTGCGCCGCAATAGGTCTGACCAGCGCGGCCGTGGGAAATCTTGCAATCTCAACAGTCCGTTTCTATATGCAGTGCACAATGCTGCGCTGCACAAGGGAATGTGACTATGTTTGCCGTCGTTGGACGCTTCTTCGACGCCCTGTTCGCGCCGCTGGCGCGTGAGCTGGAGCGGATGCCCGCCAGCGCCTTCCGCCACCTGCTGGCCGGGCTTTAGACCCTGATACCGGCGACGGCGGCTCAGCCGCCGGTCGCTGCCTTCTGCGCCGTGATTAGTTCGCCGATGCCCTTGCGGGCCAGCGAGAACAGCGCCTCGAACTCGCCCTCGGAGAAGCCGCGTTTTTCGCCGGTGGCCTGGATCTCGACGATGTCGCCGCGGCCTGTCAGCACGAAGTTGGCGTCGGCCTCAGCATTGGAATCCTCCTCGTAGTCGAGGTCGAGCACCGGGGTTCCCTCGAACACCCCGCAGCTGATCGCCGCCACCTGGTCGAGGATCGGGTCGGCGATGATGACGCCTTCGTCCAGCAGGTATTTCGTGGCGATCCGCAGCGCCACCCAGGCGCCGGTGACCGAGGCGGTGCGTGTGCCGCCGTCGGCCTGGATGACGTCGCAGTCGATGGAGATCTGGCGTTCCCCAAGGGCTTTCAGATCGACGATGGCGCGCATCGACCGGCCGATCAGCCGCTGGATCTCCTGGGTGCGTCCCGACTGCTTGCCTTGGGCGGCCTCGCGGCGACCGCGGGTGTGGGTGGCGCGGGGCAGCATGCCGTATTCGGCGGTGACCCAGCCCTGGCCCTTGCCGCGCAGGAACCCCGGCACGCCCTCCTCGAGGCTGGCGGTGACCAGCACCTTGGTATGGCCGAAGGAGACCAGGCAGGACCCCTCGGCGTAGCGGTTGACGCCGGTTTCCAGGGTCACCGTTCGCAGCGCGTCGGTGAGACGTTCGGACGGACGCATGGGGGAACTCCTGAAGACGCCGCGCGGCTTGCGTGGACGTGCGCCGCGCTTATCCTAGATCGGCAAGGTCCCGTCCATGGACGCCCGCTGGAAGCATCGCGCGACGCCTGAGTGAGCACGCCCCTCTTCGCCTCCGGGCCATCGCTGGCCGAACTGGACGAGCGCGCGCGCGACATCTTCCGCCGCATCGTCGAGGGCTATCTGGAAACCGGCGAGCCGGTGGGCTCGCGCACGCTGTCGAAGGCCGGGCTGTCATTGTCGCCGGCCTCGATCCGCAACACCATGCAGGACCTGACGCAGCTGGGCCTGCTGGGCGCGCCCCATGTCAGCGCCGGGCGGCTGCCGACGCACGCGGGCCTGCGGCTGTTCGTCGATGGCCTGCTGGAGGTCGGCGACATCGGCTCCGACGAACGCCAGGCCATCGAGGCCCGGCTGCACGCCCATGGCCGCAACTACGAAGACGCGCTGAACGAGGCCAGCGCCATTCTTTCGGGCCTGGCCGGGGGCGCGGGCGTGGTGGTCACCCCGATCCGCGACGCGGGCGTCAAGCACGTGGAGTTCGTTTCGCTGGGGCCTGAGCGGACGCTGGCGGTGATGGTGTTCGCCGACGGCACGGTCGAGAACCGGCTGATCCGACTGCCGGCCGGGGTCACCCCCTCGGCGCTGACCGAGGCGTCCAACTTTCTCAACGCCCGCCTGCGCGGACGCACGCTGAACGAGGCCAAGGTCGACCTGAAGACCGACCTCGACCAGGCCCGGCGCGAGCTCGACGTCACCGCCGCCAGGCTGGTGGAGGACGGGCTGGCGGCCTGGGGCGGCGGTGACGCGCAGGACCGCGCGCTGATCGTCCGCGGCCGGGCCAACCTCTTGGAAGAGGCCGGCGCCGCGGAGGACCTCGAACGGGTGCGCTCGCTGTTCGAGGATCTGGAGCAGAAGGAGCAGCTGATCTCCCTGCTGGACGGGGTGCGCGACGGCCAGGGGGTGCGCATCTTCATCGGCGCGGAAACCCGGTTGTTTTCGCTTTCGGGTTCCGCCGTGATCGCCGCGCCCTATATGACGGGCTCGCAGCGGGTGCTGGGGGCGATCGGCGTGATCGGCCCGGCCCGGTTGAACTATGCCCGGATCATCCCGTTGGTGGACTATACCGCCCGGGTGCTGGGCCAGGTCATGAACGCCTAACAGACGAAAGCTTGAGATGTCCGAAGACCACGCGCCCCCCGAATCTGACGACGAGGCCGACGCCTTCATCGCCGCCGCCGAAGCCGACGAGATCGCCGCCCTGAAGGCCGAGGCCGCGGGCCTGAAGGAACTGGCCCTGCGCTATGCCGCCGACGCCGAGAACACCAAGCGCCGGGCCGAGCGCGAGGCCAACGACGCGCGCGCCTACGCCATCCAGAAGTTCGCCCGCGACCTCCTAGGCGTCGCCGACAACCTGGCCCGCGCGCTGGCCCACGTGCCCGAAGCGGGCGCCGACCCGGCGGTGAAGAATTTCGTCCTCGGCATCGAGATGACCGAAAAGGAGCTGCAGGGCGCCTTTGACCGCAACGGCCTCAAACGCATCGCCCCGGCGCGTGGCGACAAGTTCGATCCCCACCGGCACCAGGCGATGATGGAGCTGCCCGGAACCGAGGTGGCCCCAGGCGCCGTGGTCGAGGTGATGCAGCCGGGCTACGACCTGCTGGGCCGGCTGGTCCGCCCGGCCATGGTGGTGGTCGCCGCCAAGGCGCCCGGCGCCGAGACGCCGGCGGCCGGCGCCAATCCCTACCGCGACAGCGCCGATGACGACGCTGGCGCGAACCTGGACACCCGCACCTAGAATCGGACTCCACGCGACACGGATTCGCGTTTGAGGGGAGTCCGTTTGACGGGGTCCGGCAAACGTTGTCTTTCCATTAACTGTGCAGCTTGCCGACCCTATCCTGGGTCGCGGGCCAGTTCGTTTTTTTGGGGGATATACATGAAAATCACCGGCCTTTTGGCGGCCGCCAGCCTAGCGCTGGCCGTTCCCGCCGCGGCAAACGCTTCGATCCTGTTCGACTTCGACACCGTGGCGACCGGCACCTACGCCACCGTCATCCAGACCGTCTCCGGCCTCACCGCCAGCATCACCTCGGCCAGTGGCAACATCAAGGTCGAGCCTCAGAGCGGCATCCCGGGCATCGGCGGCCAAGTGCTGATCAACTACTTCACTGGTTCGGGCAAGTTCACGGCGAACTTCTCATCGGCGGTCGATGATGTGTCGATCACCGGCGGTGACTTCGGCGCCGACACCGACCATATCTTCCTGGCGGCCTTCTCCGGCCTCGGCGCCACCGGTACCTTCCTGGGGTCGTTCACCAGCGCGGGTTGCTGCGCCGGATCCGCCGGCTCCACCACGGTCAGCCTGATCGCCTCGGGCATCCGCTCGGTGCAGTTCTACACCGGCGCCGGCGACCCCTTCCCTGGCTCGGTCTATTTCGACAACCTGAAGGTCGGCAAGCTGTCGGCTGGCGTGCCGGAACCGGCGAGCTGGGCGATGATGCTGCTGGGCTTCGGCGGCATCGGGTCGTTGATCCGGAACCGTCGGCGCGCGGTTTCGCTCGCAGCCTGAGACCTGATCTGAACGATCCGATGGAGCGCCCCGCGGACTTCGCGGGGCGTTTCGCGTTTCTGCCCTGGCGAACCGTTGGCCGCCCCTTCCAAGCCCCCGCGAATTCGCTAATGTCGCAAGTCCCTTGCACGCGAGGGGCGTGGGCTGCGAATCGCACCCGCGTGGCGCGGTCCGGACCTTGAGACATGAAGCTGACGATCGAGCGGGCGG
>JANXXA010000541.1 GCA_025350885.1 Phenylobacterium sp. | reverse complement strand
GAGAGGGTTGGGAGAGGGCGGCTCGGCGGGTGGATCAGGCGCAAGCGGAGGGGCAAGATCCAGTGTCTTTGAGCCGGCCGGAGCACGAAACTCAAGGGCAGAGCCGCCCTCTCCCTACCCTCTCCCTCTACGCTTCGCGTGGGGAGAGGAGCCGGTCCGGCCGGTGTGCCTCGAAGATGGGCGAATGCCGTAGCCCCACGGAGGACGAGAATCCGACTTCAGCGCAGCGCGAACCTATCGAACCGCGCAACAGGCGGCCCCCCCGCTGTCCCTTTCGCTTTGCCGATGGCGCGGGCATGGTCCCCGGCCAGGGAGAGTCGCGATGTCGTCGGGTGACGGATGGTCGAGGCGGAGCCTGGCGGTGGCGTTGGCGCCCGGTCTGCTGAGCGCCTGCGCCGCAGGCCCGCGGCGGCTGATCTCGGTCAATCTGCTGGACACCGGGCCGGCGGCGGCGCCGCCAAGCCCCGATCTCGGGGCGCAGCTGGAGACCGCCTTCGACGAAGCCCGCAGGATGGTGGTCCCGGTGTTCATCAACAGCCGGGGTCCGTTCGGCTTCGTGGTCGATACCGGCGCCAACCGCTCGGTGGTGGCGACCGAGGTGGCGGCGGACTGCGACTTGCCCGGCGCCGGTCAGGCCGACGTCCACGGGATTGCTGGCGCCGAGGCCGCGCGACTGGTCGCGGTGCGCCGGCTGGCGGTGGGCGATGTGGTGTCCTCGGGGCTGATCCTGCCGGTGCTGCCGCGCGCGCGCCTGGGCGCCGACGGCCTGCTGGGCGTCGATATGCTGCGGGGCCGGCAGATGCAGCTCGACTTCGCGCGCAACCGGTTCGAGATCAGCAATTCCGGCCAGGGCGCGGAGATCGGCCGCGATGCCAATTCGCGGATCCCCAGCCATGTGGATCCGATCCACGTCGGCGCTGCCTACCGCAACGGCCAGCTGGTGATCCTCGACGCCTCGGTGGGCGATGTGCCGGTCAACGCCTTCCTGGATTCCGGATCGCAGGTGACGGTCGGCAACCGCGCTTTGCGCGATGCGGTGGTCCGCACGCGGCCGGACTTCGGCGTGCGGCTGGCGCCTGTGCCGCTGATCAGCGCCACCGGCCAGACCGCGATCGGCGAGTTCGCCCCCCTGCCGACGCTGCGCCTGGGGGGCATGGCGATCCATCAGGTGATCGGCGTCTTCGCGCCCTTGCACATCTTCGACCTGTGGAAACTGGCCGACCGGCCGGCGATCCTGATCGGCATCGACGTGCTGCGTCATTTCCACGACGTGACGCTGGATTTCGGCCGCAAACAGGTGGTGTTCACCCCCGCCCTGCCGGGCGACCGGCGGCCTCGGGTTTAGCGCACTCGCGTCGGCGCCAGCACCAGCGCGCCTTGGCCGCGCAGGCGGGCCTGGCCCAGTTCGTCCAGGATCTGTTGCGCGCGCGGGTCGCCGAACACCCAGGCCGCGGCCGCCAGCGTGCGGGCCGAGGACGCCGAAACACCCAGCAGCTTCTGCAACGCCTCGAAGGACGAGCCGGAGGGCGACATGCGCTTCAGGCGTGGCTCGCCGGTCAGGTTGGCCAGCGCCTTGGCCCTGTCCACCGCCTGATAGAAGCCACCGATCTCATCGACCAGGCCGAGCGCCTTGGCCTGGACGCCGGTCCAGACGTGGCCCTTGGCGATCTCGCGGACGCGGTCGGGCGGCAGGTGGCGTCCGGCGGCGACGCGGGCGACGAAATTGTCATAGATGCGGTCCATCCAGCGCGCGAAGGCCGCCCGCTCAGAGGGTGAGAACTCCCGGCCCAGGCCGAAAGCGCCGGCATAGGGGCTGCCGACCCCCAACTGGCGGACATTGACCCCGAACTTCTCCAGCGCCGGACCGAGCGCGAACTTGCCGCCGAACACGCCGATCGAGCCGGTCAGCGTCGTGGGCTCGGCGACAATGGCCGAGGCCTCCGAGGCGATCCAATAGCCCCCCGAGGCGGCGTAGGTCCCCATGGACACCACCACTGGCTTGCCCGCGGCCCTGGCGGCGCGGATGGCGTCGACGATCTGTTCCGAGGCGGTGTCCGAGCCGCCGGGCGAATTGACCCGAAGCACGATGGCCTTGACGTCCTTGGCCTTGATGGCGGCGTAGAGGGCGTCGGACATATCGTCGGAATAGATCGACGAGCCGCCGCGGAACGGATTGCCGCCCTGGTCCGTGCCCGTGATGATGTCGCCCTCGGCCTCGATCACGGCGATCACCGGACCCGTACCGGGCTCGCGCAGCCGCCGGCCACGGGCATAGTCCTCGAACTCGACCATCGCGGCGCCGGCGCCGGCGGCCTTCAGCAGGTTCGCCTGGGCCTCATGCACCTGGCCGACATGGTCGATGAGGCGCAGCTTCAGGGCCTCGTCCGCCAGATAGGGTCCGGCCTCGATGGCGGCTTTCAGGATCGCGGGGTCGAGCTTGCGGTCGGCGGCGGCCGTGGCCAGGTCGGTGGCGTAGATCGAACCCAGCCATGACAGCTCGGCCTCGCGGTGGGCAGCGGTGTAGTCGTCATGCAGGTAGCCGTT
>JANXXA010000489.1 GCA_025350885.1 Phenylobacterium sp. | reverse complement strand
GCACTCGATCGTCGGCAACAACCCCTTCATCCTGATGTTCAAGGAGTTCGCCACCAACGCCCAGTACGAGCGCGACGGCAAGAAGCTGCTCGGCGGCAAGATGCGCACGGGCTTTGGCCTGACCGAGCCCAACCACGGCTCTGACGCCACCTTCATGGAGACCACCGGGACCCGCCAGGACAAGGACGGCCAGCCGGGCTGGCTGATTCAGGGCGAAAAGATGTGGACCACCGGCATGCACGTGGCGACCCACGTGATGGTCTTCGCACGGACCTCCGGCAAGGACGGCGACGCCGCCGGCATCACCTGTTTCATCGTGCCCGCCGACACCCCCGGCGTGAAGGTCGAGGAATATATGTGGACCTTCAACATGCCCACCGACCACCCCCGCGTGAGCTTCACCGACGTGTGGATCCCGGAGGACAGCTATTGGGGCCAGATCGACCGGGGCCTGGGGTTGGGCCAGAGTTTCGTCCACCAGAACCGCATCCGCCAGGCGGCCTCGTCGCTGGGCGCCGCGCAGTTCTGCATCGACGAGAGCGTCAAGTACGCCCGCCAGCGCAAGCCGTTCGGCAAGGCGCTAGCTGAGAACCAGGCCATCCAGTGGCCGCTGGTGGAGCTGCAGACCCAGTGCGAGATGCTCAGGCTGCTGATCCGCAAGACCGCCTGGCAGATGGACCGGATGGAGCACAAGGAGATCGAGCGGACCATCTCCGACAAGGTCTCGATGTGTAACTACTGGGCCAACCGGCTGGTCTGCGAGGCCGCCGACCGGGCCATGCAGGTGCACGGCGGCATGGGCTATTCGCGGCACAAGCCGTTCGAGCACATCTTCCGCCACCACCGCCGCTACCGGATCACCGAGGGCTCCGAGGAGATCCAGATCCGCAAGGTCGCGGCCTATCTGTTCGGCTATCTCGGACCCAAGCGGGCGCAGTTCAAGGCGGAAGCGGAAGCGCAGGCCGCAGCCAAGACGTAACGTCCGGTCAGCGTTAACCTCGTCTTCACGGGGCGCGGATCAACTTCAGGCTGTCTTCTCTGGAGACACCCCACCATTACCCAACTTCCTCCAGCCCGGCGTTCGCGCCGGGCTGTTTTTTCGAATGAGGCCCGGCTCTTTTTCGAATGAGGGAGGCGGACGCTCGAACGCTTGCATGGCTCGCCGCGCCAGCGTATAGGCCCGGCCCTCGACGGCCCTATTCCTCGGTAGCTCAGCTGGTAGAGCGCGGCACTGTTAATGCTGATGTCGCAGGTTCGAGTCCTGCCCGGGGAGCCATCGAATTCACTGCCGCGCGCAGGCGATCAGCCGGCCTCGGCGCCGGTTGTTGCGCAGCAGACTCCCGACGGCGGCGAAGCCCGTCAGCATCAGCGCCCACCCCGCGGGCTCCGGCACGCCGCCACCTCCCGGCGCCTTGTTGCCGACGCCCGGGCTGAACAGCAGCTCGTAGTCCGGGTGTAGGGTCAGGAAATCGGCGTCGATGAAGAAGTAGGGGTCCGCGGTCGCTGTCGCAACGCCCGTATGGCGCCCGGCGACATAGGCGGATTCCGTGACCTCGAACGACCGGTTGGTCATGATCGAGAACGTATCACTGATCGACAGGTCCTGGGTGCTCGCGCCACAGCCCCCGACCGGCGCAGAGGCGCAGATGCCCCAATGCCGGAACAGGCCGCTGCCGACCAGTTGCAGGTTCGCCTGCGCATTCGCCGCCGGGCCGAACGGCGACACGCCGACCGAGGTCACGGCATGCAGGCTGGCCAGCATGTGGATCGGCACGATGATATCCAGTGGGCCGGAGACGCCGAAATAGTACTTGGCGACGCCCTGCGCCGATCCCCCTGAGCCGAAGTCCGCGATGGAGGTCATCGACGACTGCAGGAAAGTCGCCGGCGCCACCTGAACGAAGGCTGTCACCGTCGCGCCGCTGCCGGTTTCCGTGCCGGTCAGCGAGGCCGGGCCGGAGCTGGTGGTGGTGGTCAGCGAGTGGAATCCGGTGTTGACGATCACTTTCAGGCTGGCCGGCGCTAGCACCAGCGCGGCCTGGCTCGGCGCGGCGCAGGCTAGAAGGGCCAGGCCCGCCAGGACCCCGCACAGCGCTGGCCGGGACCGGCTTCGCACCGCTGTCATGTCTGTCTGCGTATGCATGTCACCCACCCAGTCCGAAAATGAAACCGAAGGGATCAGACTAGGTGCCCGCAGCTGCAGCTTACAGGTGTGTCGGCGCGCGGTGGGGTGCGAAACGATGCGAGCCGATGCGGCGATCTACTTCGACAACTCCCCGTCGGGCTCCGGGCCCCGCGACATCGAATTAACGAACGGCATCAGCAGGAACAGGTCGCCGCCCGCGGCCTGGGCGGCCGGGCCGACATCGCGCAGCAGATGGGCGGCGATGGTTGGTGAAATCGATCCCTCGGGCGCCAATGGGCTCAGTCGGGCCAGATCACGCAGTTGCCGGGCGTCGGCGGCCAAGTCGTCGCTCAACAGGCCGGTCCGCTCCATCAGCACCGCGCAGGCCATGGGCGTCCCGCCGCCGCTGCGCTGCAGGGTCAGGCTGAGCCCGTCCATCACCTCGGCGCGATAACGCAGCACCGCGTTGAAGATCACGAACAGGAAGATGCCGGTGGCGGGATCGGCGCAGATGCCGAACAGCTGGGTCCGGGTGGGGAAGGCCACGCCCTTGAACTGCATGTCGCCGACCGAGAGCTGGAAGCTGAGCAGGCCATGGTCGCCGCGCCAGATCAGGATGCGGTCATGGAGAAAGCGCCCGGGGTGATCGAAGCTCGGCCGCGTCGAGCGCCACAGCCCCTCGTAGGCCGAGCCGGTGAGCGTGGTCGTCAGCACCGCCTCGGCCAGCACCTGCGGCGGCAGCCAGTCGCCGCCGCCCGGCGGGGGCGTCGCGGGATCCGCCGCGACCTCCGGCAGGCCGAGCGACTGGCGGAACGCGTCGGGTTCGGCCTCCCAATCCAGTTCGGTGAAACCCGGTCGGCGCGCGGCGATGGCGGTCGAGAGACCGGCGAGGTTGTGGTCGGTGGGCCTGTTCACGCCGGCGATCCAGCGGCCGACCACGGACTTGTCGATCTTCAGCTCCGACGCCAGCCCCGCACGACTGATCGACAGCGCCTTGAGCGCGAGCCGCAGCTTGGCCGGAAAGTCGTCCGCGATCATCTTGCGTACCGCCCCCGCCGCAGCGGGGATCGCCTACTGATGAGTCGGATCTCCCCGACGCGGCGGGGCGGCTGCGGCAGACTGATGAGTCGGATCCCCCCGACGCGGCGGGGCGGCTGAGGGCGGGGGGGCTTCAGCCGGAGTGGCCAAGGGTGGCGTGGCCTGTGCCGGCGTGGTTTCCACCGGAGCTGCGGCGACAGGCGAAGCAGCGGCGTCGGCGGGAGCGGCTGGATCCGCCTTTTTGTTGCAAGCCGCCAAGCTCAAGACGGCGAGCATCGCCAGGCCCGTGGCGAAAATGGTCTTGCGCATCTTGAGTGCTCCCCTGATTGATTGGCCAAGGTTATTCGAAGCCGACCAGCCGCAGCAAGCGATCAAATCGCTTCTCACGTCGCACCGGATCGAGCATCGGGTCCACGAACAGCCGTGTGAGACCCGCGTCCTTAACCGCGAAGCCGGCTTCAAGCGCGTCCAGACACCGCGCCGCGCGGCCCCACTGCGCCAGCACCTGAGCCTGCTGATAGAGTCCGTTGTCGCCGGTCTGGGCGATGAGGTCGGACAACGCCTTGTCTGCCTCGGCCGGCTTACCCAGCCGTTGCAGGCCGATCGCCAGCCCCGTCAGGCGGTATAGCGCGGCCGGCTCGGCGCGATACTCCACCACGGCCGCCGCCAGATTGCCCGCCAGCACCTGACAGTCGCCCAGCCGGCTGTGCGCGAAGGTGATGGCCTGGTTCAGCTGGATCGCGCGGCGCAGCGGAACAAGCGCCTCGCTGGGCCGACGCGCCAGATAGAGCCCGTCTGCAAAGGTCAGGTGGGCGCTGGGGTTCAGCGGATCGAGCAGCACGGCGCGCCGCAGCGCGGGCAGCGCCAGGTCGGAGCGCCCGAGGCGCGCCTCGTAGCCGCCATAGCCTTGCAGCCGGTCGGCGTCGCCCGCGCCCAGTTCGCCGGCGCGCTCGTAGGGTCCGCGCGCGCCCTTGATGTCCAGACGCCCCATCCTGGCGAACCCCAACGCCGCCTGCGCCTCGGCGGAGCCGGGCGCCAGCCTGGCGGCGGACTGGGCGGCGGCCAGGCCCTGATCGGAGAGGCTGCGTCGCGTCTCCCCGGTCGCGAACTGATCGGCGACGGCGATCAGAGCCCGCGCCCGCCCCGCCTGGGCGTCGGCATAGGCGGGATCCAACGCCAGCGCCTGCTCATAGAGCGCCGCGGCCGTGCGCAGGCTGGCCTCGTCGCCCTGCTCGGCATAGAGCCGCCGCGCCTTCAGGTAGATCTGGAAGGCCTGCGCCGAACGCGTGCCACCGGGCGGCATGGCGGCCGCGGTCAGCAGCTTCAGTTGCAGCGCCGCGGCCACGTGCCCGGCGATGTCGCTCTCCAGGGCCAGCATGCTGTCGATCGGCCTGTCGAAGGTCTGCGACCAGGTCTGGAAACCGTCCGCACCGCGAACCAGCTGGACCCCGATCCGCAGCGTGTTCCCGCCCTTCTGCAGAGTGCCTTCCAGCAGGTAGGCCACGCCCAGCCGCGCGGCGATCGCCGCCGAGTCCTGCGACGCGCGGCGGAACAGCTCCGAGGAGGTGCGGGAGGTCACCTGCAGGGCCGGCATCCGCGCCAGCGTGGAGCGAACCTCCTCTGCGAGGCCGTCGGCCACCAGGTCCTGCCCCGGCTCTCCTGACAGATTGGCGAACGGCAGCACGGCGATGCTGCGCGCGGGCGCCGTGCGCCGGGTCAGCCACCAGCCCCCCAGCGCGATCGCCGGAACCGCCGCGCCCGCGATCCAGAACGCCCGCCGGCTTGGCGGTCTTGCCACGCCCGAAAGTGGCGCGACGTTCCGCCGAGGCGACTGGCCACCGCCCGCCCCCCCGATCACACCGATCGCATCGATCAGATCGTGAAAAGACTTAGCGGTGCGCTCGCCCGTCCACCCGTGAAGATTGACCACCTGATATTGGCCAAAGCCCAACGGCGCCACCACGGGGTCGATACGCACCGGCACGAGCCGTCCGCGGTCGCGCCCCACCGCTGCCTCGTCCCGCACCCAGTCGGAGTCCACCGAAGCCGTCGACCAGACCACCACCACCGCCTGGGCCGCGGTGAGCGCCGCCTCGATCTCGCGGGCGAACGAGGCGCCGCCGGGAATGTGGCCGTCCCACCAGACGTCAAAACCTTCAGCGATCAGAGCCTCGACAAGAGGCTGGACCCGCGCGCTGTCCACGCGCGCATAGCTGACGAAGACTCGCGATTTTCCGTCGTGGGCGGCTGGCGGATCGCCGCTCAATATCCGAACGCCCGCACGCGACTGGCCAGTTCGTCCGGCAGGTCCGGCTGGCCCATGGCCAGGCGCGACCAGTGCCGGGCCTCGTCGGCATCGACCGCGCCGACGCCGACGCCGTCATGGTAGGCGATCGCCAGCCGCGCCTGGGACATCCCATAGCCGGCCTTGGCCGCGGCCGTGCACTGGGCGAGGGCCGGCCCGACATTTCCGTCCGTGGCCGCCAACTCGCAGATCCACTGGCGGCTGGCCATGTCCCCGCCGTCGGCCAGGCTCATCAGCCGGGTCCGGGCCTCGGCGTCCTTGAGGGAGGCCAGCGCATAGAGCGCCTGCGGATAGTTCTTCTTCGCCGCGGCGCGGTAGAGGTCGAGGCCGCGGTTGTAGTCGGCCAGGACGCCGTCGCGCATCAGCAGGTTCGCCAGATGCGCTTGGGCCTTGGCGAAGCCCTGCGCGGCGGCCGCTTCCATCAGCGCGCGGGCCCGAGCGTCGTCGGCGGCGCCGCTCGAGTGGTGCTTGAGGAACCACCCCAGCTCCAGCTGCGCGGGCGCGAGGCCGCTGGTCGCCGCCTGCTCCAGCCAGATGCGCGCCTGGGCCAGATCCAGCTGCGCCCCGCGCCCGAACTCGGACATGTAGCCCAGCAGATAGGCCGCCATCGGGTCGCCGTGCTCGGCCATGGCGACCAGGTCGTCGGCCGAGTGTTCGGCCAGGACGTCGGCCACGACCACCGGCTCATCGGTCAGGGCCAGGTGCTCGATCGAGAGGTCGAGCGAGGCGGCCAGGCCCCGCGCCGGCCGGCCGCTCGCCGGCGCCAGCGTCCGCGCCACCGTCGGCGCCTGGCGTGTCACGCCTTGGCCAGCGGGCGGCGGTGGTCGCGGCGCCTGCACGCCCGCCGGGTGGAAGTAGTAGAAGTCAGTGAGCGAGGAGAGCATGTAGGGCGACTGCGGGCCCCACTGGCGGGTGCTTTGCTGCACCTTGGCGTTCACGAAGGTGAAGAAGTCGCCCAGCGAGGTCCGTGGCAGGGTGACATACTGCGCCACGAACCAGGCGAACGGGCTGTATTCCAGCGGCGGCGGCGCGGAGACCGCGTGGTCGAAAGCCGATTCTCCGCGCGCCGTCGAATAGACCACGGCCACCGGCAATCCCGGCCGGAACACTACGTCGTCGACATAGGATTTGGTCGGGCCGGTCAGTTTGACTGACGTGTTGCTCGTGCGGCAGGCATCGAGAAAGAAGATGTTGACGCGACGGGCCTTGCCCGCCGCCTGGGCCAGCGTGTCGAGGTCGATGAACGCCTTGCCGAGTTGACTGGCGTCCACCTCGGCCGGCGCGTCGATCGGGACCAGGTAGTTGTGGCGGGCATATTCGAAGCCGTGGCCCGCGTAATAGACCACGGCGTCGTCGGCCTTTGCCGCCTTCACGGCGAAGGCGGCGATCGCCTGCTGCAGGTCCGCGCGGCCGAAATTGATCGCCACCGTGGTTGCGAAGCCGACCTCCCGCAGCTTCTCCGCGACCAAGCCCACGTCGTGCGGCGGGTTGTCGAGCTTTGGCCAGAAGGAGCCGTGCGAGGTGGGAGGCGGCTTGAAGTAGTCGCCCTCGCCGATCAGCAGAGCCACGCGGGTCTGGGCCCGGGCCATGGAGGGGACAAGCAGCAGGAGCAGGATCAGCAGAGCCCGGATCGCGCCGGGCCGCGGAACCCGAAGCCTCACGAGCCCGCCTCCGCGTGACGGCGGGCGCTGCCCTGCCGCCCAGCTTTCTGAGCGTGGCTCAGCGTAATCGGATCGTGACATAGGCGCCCCCAGGATCGTGTCGAACGACGATAGCTGATTTCGCTCAGTGCAACTGATCGATCTTGACCCTCGGCGTTAGCCGTTGGGCACGACCGACAGATGACCCCTCACAGGCGGAAGAAGCGCAGCGGCTTGCTGGCCTCGCGTGCGACCACGCCCCTGGCCTCGAGATCCAGCTGGACGCCCTTCAGCCACCAGCCGGCCGTGGCGCCGCCGGGAAACAGCGCGTCCGGCAGCAGCGGCAAGACCCGCAGCTTGAGGTCCGCCCAGGTCAGGCCCGGTTGCGACGCCGGCAGGGCGGTCAGCATGGCCTGCTTCATCGCCGCATATTTGGCGCCATCCACCCGGGTCTCGCGGCCGGGGCTGTTGATGTTCAGCATGGCGATGCGTTCGACGGGCTTGGTCATCGCGGCCTGATCCCTCAGCTGATCCTCAATTCCGCCATTCCTGAAGCCATCCGCGGCCGGGTCAAGCAACAGCGTGCGGGAGTGCGGCTGCACGTGTCCTCGGCGGCTTAGGCGCCGTGCGCTTCCAGATCGCCTCCGCGCCTTGCGAACCTGTCGTACGGTTGCCAAGGCCCGGCCCTTCGCCGCATAAGCAACCGATCCAGGGCCGGATTAGCTCAGCTGGTAGAGCAGCGGTTTTGTAAACCGAAGGTCGCGGGTTCGAGTCCTGCATCCGGCACCATATTTTTCAACGGTCGCTGAGCCTGTGAAGCTTGCCGTATCCTCCCCCGGAGGATACGAGGCAGGCATGTCCGACCCGCTGCACCCTTCCCATTCAGCCGTTGCAAAGCGGCTCAAGCGCGCCGGCGGCCACCTGAATACGGTCATCGCAATGATTGAGGCGGGCCGCCCCTGTCTCGATCTCGCGCAGCAGCTTCATGCGGTAGAGGCGGCGGTCGCCGCGGCCAAAAAGGCGCTGATCCACGACCACATCGACCACTGCCTTCAGCACGCGTTGGATGCCGATGGTCATGCCGACCTGGCCGAGTTCAAGGAAATCACCAAGTACCTATGACTGAGCACCCCAAGACCGGCCCGATCCGCGCGGCGATGA
>JANXXA010000463.1 GCA_025350885.1 Phenylobacterium sp. | reverse complement strand
CAGCGCAGGCGTGCGTCCTGGCGGGTCGGTCCGGCGATGCTCTCCAGGTCAAAGCGACCCGACCGCGAGCCGCGCAGCAGGCGCTTGACCAGCACCTCGTCGGTATCGGTCTCGACCACCACCACGTGGCCCAGCATGTCGGGGGCGGGCGCGCTGCGCTGGTCCTCGAAATAGATCAGCGCCCCGTCGTCGGCGACCCCGCGCATGGAGTGGCCGACCACCAGCAGGGCGACCGCCTTGTCGGAGCCCCCGGGGGGGATGGGGGCCAGGTCGCCCGGCTCCTGTCCCGTGGCGAAGAGCACCAGGCCCTCGGGATTGGCCCCCACCCGGCCGATGATCGGCACGAAGCCGGCTTCAGCCGTCGCCAGCATGGCGCCCGCCGCGTCGTAGAGCCATTCCGGCCGCACGCCGAACGCCTGGGCATAGTCCTTGGCGCGGCGATAGGAGAAGGGCGCGTTGCCGTTCTCGTTAGAGCCATAGGTGTTGCGGTTCCAGCCGAAAGCGTCGGCGGTGGCGGCGGCCGTGTCGAACCCCCGCGCGGTCCGAGCCTGCCGCAATCGCAGAAAGCGCTCATCCATGAACCCGCCCTCCGAGCATAGGTAAAATCCCTCGAGCCAACAATTCGGTGGATAAGCTACAGAATGCGCTTGCGCAAGAGGAGGATTTTTTATACAGTCTGGGAATGAAGCCGTTCAAACCGCCCTCCGCCGCCCTGGCCAGCGCCGCCTACGTCGCCTGTCGCTATGGGGGCGCGCCGCCCGGCTTGGCGCGGGTCGAGCTGCACTTGGCGGCCGAGGTCGCCGAGGGGCTGGAGCGGCGGTTTCTGGCCCGACCCGGCGGCGGCCCCGACCCGATGAAGCCCCGGTTCGCCCGGCACGATGACCACGTTCGCGCCGTTGTGGCGGCGGGCGGCTACCCTGCTCCACCGGCACGACTGCGATGAGCGGCGAGGTCCCCGGATCTGGGGCTCCCCGATCTGGGGCTCCCGAATCTGCGGCTAACGCCGCCGCGGCGATGGTGGCGGGCGCGCTCAGCCGCCGCGCGCCGAAGGACCGGCCGCAGTTCCTGCGCGAACTCTTGGCCCATACCGCAGCGGGTCTGGTGGTGATCGAAGGCGACCGGGCGGCGGGCGAGGCGGTCTACAGGCTGGCCGACGCGGTGGTGGCGCGCGGCGCGCGCTGAGGCTTTCGATCCTTCAGAGACGGAGAACGGCATGGGACGCATCCACGATCCCGCGCGCGCCATGCGTGAGCGGCTGCAGCGGCTGGAGGCCCGCGAGGCTGAGCGGGCGCAGGCGCGCGCTGTGGCCGACGGCGTGGCCGAGACGGTGGCGCTGGGGCGAGCGCGAGGGGCGGCGTTCGAAAAGCCGTCGGCGGAGTCGCGGACCGGGCGCGAGACGCCCTTTTCGGCGGCAGGGCGGGCTCGAGTGGCTGGCCGGCAAGGGGCGGATCAGCGCGCGCCAGCAGGCGGCGGGCGAGGCCTATGGCGCGTTGTGGCGGCGCGTGGGCGACGGGCCGGCGCTCGGCTCGAGCTGGGAGGCCCAGCCCGGCGGGGGCGGGACGGCGGCGGGGCCGTCGCTGGGCCTGTTGCTGAAACTGGCGCGGGGCCGGGTGCGGGCTGGGGCCGAGCTCGGTGAGATGCGCGCGAGGCTGTTTGGCCAGTCCGACCTCGTCAGCGTCTGCGACCTGATCTGCGGCCAGGACCTGACCCCCCGCGAAGCCGCCGGCGGCGCCCAGGTCGAAGCCGCCCGCATCGAGGCGGTGCTGAAGGTGGCGCTGGACCTGCTGGCGATGGGGCGGGGGTGAGGGGACCTTGCGACGCCGGGGCGCTGGCTTCTGAGTTGAATCCCCCTCCGTCTCGTCGCGTATCCGCGCCGATCCACCTCCGCCCTGGTCGGCGCTGCGCGCCTGGGGGAGAATATTGTTCCTGTTTTGTTCTTGACAGGGCAATTGGGACCTATATACCTGCTTGACCCAGAAAGCGGTCAAGCCCACAACCCCGCGAGACAGGCCGGCGCTACGGGCGGTGATCTATGATTACCGCCCTAGTCACCTCAGTTTCCGGGCTGGTGTGGTACCTGATAGGGCGCGGGTGGCGCCCCGCGCCGACAGTTCACCGTTTCC
>JANXXA010000447.1 GCA_025350885.1 Phenylobacterium sp. | reverse complement strand
CTCCCACTCGATCGTGCCAGGGGGTTTGGACGTGACGTCATAGACCACCCGGTTGATGCCCTTGACCTCGTTGATGATCCGGGTCGCGCACCTAGCCAGGACCGGCCAGGGGAATTCGAAGAAGTCGGCGGTCATGCCGTCGGTGGAGGTGACCGCGCGCAGGGCGCAGACGTCCTCGTAGGTGCGCGCGTCGCCCATGACCCCCACGGTCTTCACCGGCAGCAGCACCGCGAAGGCCTGCCAGATGCTGTCATAGAGGCCGGCTTTGCGGATTTCGTCGAGATAGATGGCGTCGGCCTGTTGCAGAACGGCGACCTTCTCACGGGTGATCTCGCCCGGGATGCGGATGGCCAGGCCAGGGCCGGGGAATGGATGGCGACCGACGAAGGCTGGAGCCAGGCCCAGCTCGACGCCCAGGGCGCGAACCTCGTCCTTGAAGAGTTCGCGCAAGGGTTCGACCAGCTTCAGCTTCATATAGTCCGGCAGGCCGCCGACATTGTGGTGGCTCTTGATCACCGCCGAGGGGCCGCCGCTGGCCGAGACGCTCTCGATCACGTCGGGGTAGAGGGTGCCCTGGGCCAGGAACGCCGCCCCCTCGACCTTGGCCGCCTCACGGTCGAAAATCTCCACGAACACCCGGCCGATGATCTTGCGCTTGGTCTCCGGGTCGCTGACCCCGGCCAGCTGGCCCAGGAACGCATCGCCCGCATCCACGTGGACCAGCGGGATGTTGTAGTGGTCGCGGAACAGGGTCACCACCTGCTCGGCCTCGTTGTGGCGCAACAGGCCCGTATCGACGAAGACGCAAGTCAGCTGCTCGCCGATCGCCTCGTGGATCAGCACGGCGGCCACCGAAGAGTCGACGCCGCCGGACAGGCCGCAGATCACCCGGCCCTGGCCCACCTGGGCGCGGATCTTCGCCACCATCTCCTGGCGGAACGCGGCCATGGTCCAGTCGCCGCTGAGTCCCGCGATGCCGTGGGTGAAGTTGCGCAGCATCCGCGCGCCATGCGGGGTGTGGGCCACCTCGGGGTGAAACTGGATGCCGTAAAAGCGGCGGGCTTCGTCGGCGATCACCGCATAGGGGCTGGCGTCCGACGATGCCACCACCTCGAAACCCGGTGGAATGGCGGTGATCTTGTCGCCATGGCTCATCCAGACGGTTTCGGGAACGCCGTCGTCGCCCAGGCCAGCCATCAGGGGCGAAGGCCGCGCGATGCGGATCTCGGCGCGGCCGAATTCCCGGGCGTGGCCGCCCTCGACCGCGCCGCCCAGCTGGGCGCACATGGTCATCTCGCCGTAGCAGATGCCCAGCACCGGGATGCCCAGCTCGAAAATCCGCTGCGGCGCCGTGGGGCTGGCCGCCTCATGCACGCTGGCCGGTCCGCCGGACAGGATCACCGCTTTGGGCGCGAAGCCGTCCAGCATCGCATCGACCTTGTCGTAGGGGTGGATCTCGCAGAATACGCCGCTCTCGCGCAGGCGCCGGGCAATCAGCTGAGTCACCTGGCTGCCGAAATCGACGATCAGGACACGCTCGTGTTCGGAAGGGGCGTCAGCAGGCTGGGACATGGGGCTCCGTCAGCGGGGTTTTTCCAGCACGGCGACGAAGAACCCGTCGGTGCCGGACGTGTGGGGTGAGAGACGCAGGTAGCCCTCGGCCGTGAGGTATCGGATCAGCTTGGGGTCGTCGGTGGCGGGGCTGACCCCGAAGCCTTCGGTCCGCGCCAGGAAGGCCGCGACCCGATCCTCGTCTTCCTCCGGCAGCACGGAGCAGGTGACGTAGACCATCCGCCCGCCCGGCTTCACGAAGGGAGCGCCGGCGTCGAGCACCGCGTCCTGGTCGGCCCTGCGGCGGTCCAGGGTCTCGGGCGTCAGCCGCCACTTGGTGTCAGGGTGCCTGCGCCACGAGCCGGCGCCCGAGCAGGGCGCGTCGATGAACACCACGTCCATCTTGCCCTGAAGCCCCTTCAGCGGGTCGGGATTCACCGGCGAACGGATCTGCAGGTTGCGCACGCCTGCCCGGTCGCCGCGACGGATGGTGTCGGCCAGCCGCCGGGCGTCTGAATCATAGGCGTAGATCTGGCCGGTGTTGCCCATGGCGCCGGCCAGCGCCAGGGTCTTGCCGCCGCCGCCGGCGCAGAGGTCGAGCACCTGTTTGCCCCTCACCTCGCCAGCGGACGCCGCGGCGATCTGCGAGCCCAGATCCTGCACCTCGAACCAGCCCTTGGAGAATTGCGGGATGGTCTCCACCGCCCCGCTGCGCGCGCTCGGGTCCAGGGCCGGCATGCGCAGCGCGGTCGCCAGCACGTCCGTCGGCTCGGCCAGGAGCGAAATCAACGCCTTCAGCGTCCGCTCGGGGTCGGACTTCAGCAGGTTGACCCGCAGGTCCACCGGCGCCCGCTCGGAGAGCGCCGCGCCTTCCTCCGCCCGCGCCCCGGCAAAGGCGCGAGCCATCGAGCCGTCCAGCCAGTCCGGATAGTCGCCGCGCACGGCGTCGGACGCCTCAGCGAGATCACGGGGGCTCTCCAGAAAGCAGCGCTCGGCGTCGGTCAGCGGGCCGGGTCCGTGCGGCGCCTCACCCGCCGCCTCGGCGATCCGCGCCACCGGCCAGTCCCAAAGGAAGCGCAGGGCAGCAAGCGCCGCGACGCGCGGACCGTCCTCCCCCATCCGCCAGGCCAGCGACCGACGGCGGCGCAGCACGTCCAGCGTGAGTCCGGAGACAAAGGCGCGATCCTTCGCCCCGGCGTAGCGGGCGCTGTCGCCCCAGCTCTTCAGCGCGAGCCGGACAGGCCGATGGCGGGTTTCGATCTCGGTCAGGACAACAATAGCGGCCGCGAGGCGTCCGGCGTCACGCAAGGAACATCACCTGAAGAAAGCCAGGATCACCATGACGATGCCGACCATGCTCGCCGTCCACACGAGCGTGCGGACGATGGATACGCCTGACGCATAGATCGGCACAAAGAGCGCGCGCGATACCACATAGATGCCGGCGCCGTAGAAGGTCATTCCGCCATATTTGTTGGCCATCCCGGCAGCGATGATCGCGGCGGCGAACAACGGAAAGGTCTCAAGGAAATTCTTGAACGCCCGGTCGAGGCGCGCCGCCACGCCGACGATCTGCCGGGGCTCGTCCCGCGGACCGAGCAGCCAAGCCATCTCACGCTGTCCGCCGCCCGCCGCTGCGGCCCAGACCAGCTGCACCAGGCCAATAATCACTGCCGCCATCAGAAGCTTCAGCTCGACTGGAGTATCGCCACTCATAGTTCGCCTCCCCCTTTTCGCCGCCGGCTCGGGATCGGCCAGCGGACCTCAGAACCTTTACCGGCCCTATACGGGGCTCGGATAGTTGGGCGCCTCGCGGCTGATCATCACGTCATGGACATGGCTTTCGCGCAGGCCAGCCCCGGTGATGCGGATGAATCGCGCGCGTTTGCGGAATTCCGCCAGATTGGCGGCGCCGACATAGCCCATGGCGGCGCGCAGGCCGCCGACCATCTGATGCAGGATCGGCGCGATCGGCCCCTTGTAGGGCACCTGGCCCTCGATCCCTTCCGGCACCAGCTTGAGCGCGTCGGACACGTCCTTCTGGAAATAGCGGTCGGCGGACCCGCGCGACATCGCCCCCAGCGAGCCCATACCGCGATAGGTCTTGTAGGAACGACCCTGGTAGAGGAACACCTCGCCTGGCCCCTCATCCACGCCGGCGAACACCGAGCCCATCATGGCCACCGTGGCGCCCATGGCCAGCGCCTTGGCCAGGTCGCCGGAATATTTGATCCCGCCGTCGGCGATCACCGGCACGTCCGTCCCGGCCGCCGCGCGCACCGCGTCCATGATCGCCGTCAGCTGCGGCACGCCGACCCCGGCGACGATCCGCGTCGTGCAGATGGAGCCCGGGCCAATGCCGACCTTCACGGCATCCGCACCGGCGTCGATCAGCGCCTTGGCGCCGTCATAGGTGGCGACGTTGCCGGCGACGATCTGCACTCGGTTGGTCTCGCGCTTGATCCGCGCGACCGCCTTGGCGACGTCGATGTTGTGGCCATGGGCGGTGTCGATCACCACCACATCGACGCCCGCCTCGATCAAGGCCATCGACCGTTCCCAGCCGGTATCGCCGACCGTCGAGGCGGCGCCCACCAGGAGGCGACCTTGCGCGTCCTTGGCGGCGTGAGGATGGGCCTCGGACTTCTCCATGTCCTTGACTGTGATCAGGCCCACGGCGCGGTAGTCGTCATCGACCACGATCAGCCGCTCGATCTTGTGCCGGCGCAGGAGATCGCGGACTTCCGCCTGGCTGACGCCTTCCTTCACCGTGATCAGGTTCTCATGCGTCATCAGAGCCTTGGCGGGGACATCTTCGTTCCCCTCGAAGCGCATGTCGCGATTGGTCAGGATGCCACAGAGCCGACCCGTGGCCGGATCGACCACCGGGAAGCCGGAGATCTTGCGCCGCGCCTTGATCTCGCGGATCTCGCTGAGCGGCGTGTCCGGATTGATGGTCAGCGGATTGATCACCATGCCGCTCTCGTAGCGCTTCACCTCGCGGACCTGGTCGGCCTGCTCGTCCACGGTGAAGTTGCGGTGCAGGACGCCGAGACCGCCGTTCTGGGCCATGGCGATGGCCAGCCGGCTCTCGGTGACGGTGTCCATGGCGGCGGACACCAGCGGTATGTTCAGATTGATCTCTCGCGTGAACCGGGTCGCGACATCCACCTGGGTGGGCATCACATCGGACGGGCCGGGTTCTAGCAAAACATCGTCGAAGGTGAGCCCTTCGCGAATCTCCATGGAGACACCTCGTTTTGCGAGGGTCGTATCCTTGCAAAGCGCCCCAGTGTCAACGCGCACGCGCGGCGCGGGACTCGGTTCAGGCGCCGCTCTCGACGAACCGGCGCAGATCCTGACCCGCGTAAAGGACATGCAGCACCTCGACCTCCGACGGCAACACCCGAAAGACAATGGCCACGCGGCGCTCGAACCCGACGACGCGGGCGCCGGGCGCGATATCGTCCCGCGCGGCTCCGCGCAGGGGAAACGCCGCCAGGGC
The DNA here is from genome assembly GCA_025350885.1 of Phenylobacterium sp. Taxonomy (GTDB): domain Bacteria; phylum Pseudomonadota; class Alphaproteobacteria; order Caulobacterales; family Caulobacteraceae; genus Phenylobacterium. The sequence continues at coordinate 295 of JANXXA010000447.1, read as the reverse complement.
GTACACGGCGGTCTCGATCCGTTTCAGATAGCCATCCGCGACCCGCGCGCCGGCCTCCGCCGTGACGTAGTCGAAGATGGCGTTGAGATCGTCTTCAGCCTTGGGTCGCAGGGTGACCCTAATCGCCCTGCCGCTCCCGCCTAAGTTGCGCGGCGCTCCTGCCACGCAATCGGGCGAAGACATCTTCGGCGGGCAGGCTCGGGCGAGGATCGGCCAAGGCCGCCTCGACCCTGCGGCGCATCAGGTCGTCGAGCGCGTCCTCCTCGCGCTCCAGCGCCCGGAGACCCGCGCGCAC
>JANXXA010000424.1 GCA_025350885.1 Phenylobacterium sp. | reverse complement strand
GGGCCGGATGGCCTGTTCGATGCGCTTGGGCGTGGCCATGTGCAGGCCGATGCGCTTTTTGTGCTGGGTGGAGACGACGATCTGCAGCACTTCCACCGGGCGACCGTCCTCGTAGCGCAGGGTGACCTGGCTCTTGGCGTCGGGTTCCAGCACGGCGCACTCGCCGGAATGGCGGACCTCGGCCAGCTTGCGCAGGATCTCGTGGCTGTACTGCAAGGTGGCTGGCATCAGCGCCGGGGTCTCGTCGCAGGCGTAGCCGAACATGATGCCCTGATCGCCAGCGCCTTCGTCCTTCTTGGCGTTGGCGTCGACGCCCATGGCGATCTCGGCCGATTGCGGGTGCAGGTGGCAGGCGAATTTGGCCTTGGCCCAGTGGAAGCCCTTCTGCTCGTAGCCGATGTCCTTGATCGCCTGGCGCACCTTGGGCTCCAGGGATCTGACGATGTCGCGGGTGATCGCCTTGTTCTCGGCCTTGGACCCGCCGGGACGGCCGGCCCGGACCTCGCCGGCCAGCACGATGCGGTTGGTGGTGACCAGGGTTTCGCAGGCAACGCGGGCTTCGGGCTCAACGCTCAGGAAGGCGTCGACCACGGTATCGGAAATGCGGTCGGCGACCTTGTCGGGATGGCCCTCGGAGACGCTCTCGGAGGTGAAGATATAGTTGGAACGGCTCAAGGCGCTGGCTCCGGTATGGGGTGACCGCCGGGGACGTCGGGGCGGCCGGTCTACAAGGGCCGCAAGCCTATAAAGAATTCTTTATGTGACGCCAAGCCGGTGCGCGTTTCAGGCGTATTTGCTCAAAGTTTGGGTAAATCCGGCTCCCCGGCCATGGCGCGCACCAGGTCGAGGACCCGCCGCCGGACCTTGCCGCGGGGGATCTTGGGGAAGGTGGCCGCCAGTTCGATGCCCTCCGGCGTCATCAGGAAATCCTGCATGGACTCGCGCGGCAGGTTTGATCCCGGCGTTTCCACCGTGTCACCCAGGCCCTCGTAGAAATAGCCGACGCTGGTGGAGAGCGCGCGCGCCATCTCCCACAGCTTCGAGGCGCTGACCCGGTTGGCCGCACGCTCGTACTTCTGCACCTGCTGGAAGGTCAGCCCGATGGACTCGGCCAGCTTCTCCTGACTGATCCCCAGTTCCTTGCGGCGCATCCGCAGGCGCAGGCCCACATGCCGGTCCACCGGATTGGGGCCCTGATCAGTCTCCACAGGTCTATCCATGCCATCCCACGTCACGGTCGCCGAACACGATAGGCCACGGCGGTCAGGGCGGACAAGGCCAGCATGACGGCGAAGGCGAGATCGCCGCCGTGGCCGAAAGGCGTCGGCGGCAGGGCCGCGGGAAGGGCGGCGTCGATGACCCCCAGGCCGTCCAGGCCGATCCGTGCGCCGGGGAGGATGCGACCATAGGCGTCAATGACCGCCGAGACGCCGGTGGGCGTGGCGCGGACGATCGGCAGGCCCTCCTCGATGGCGCGGTAACTGGCGATGTTCAGGTGCTGCCAGGGTCCCGAACCGGCCCCGAACCAGGCGTCGTTGGAGACATTGAGGATCCAGGCGGGACGCTGGCCCGTGCGCGCGGCGGCGGCGCGGGTGACACCAGGGAACAGCGCCTCATAACAGATCAGCACCTGCACCGGCGCGAACCCCTGCAGAACCAGGGCGCGCGAGGGCGGCCCGGGGCTGAAATCATCGGGCATATGCACTAGGCTGCGGAAGCCGACCTTTGTCGCCAGCTCGCCCGCGGGCATATATTCGCCGAACGGGACCAGGTGATGCTTGTCATAGACCCCGGTGACCCGCAGCGCGTCGGCCTCGCGGCGCAACGCGATCAGGCTGTTGTAATAGCGGGTGTGCCCGCCGGGTCCGGCCTGCGCGCGATTGGCGCCCATCAGCAGGGTCTGGCCGGGCGCGACGGCGTCGCCGAGCCGCGCGGCATAGGGCGAGCCCGGCGCGATCAGGTCGTTGATCAGCGCCGGCAGGGCGCCCTCCGGCCAGATGACGATGGCGGGGGCGATGGCGGCCGGGCGGCGGGTGAGGTCGATATAGGTATCGAGAACCAGGCTGAGGTTCTCCGGCTTCCACTTGTCCTTCTGGTCGATGTCGGCCTGCACCACGCGGATCACCGGCGCGCCGGCGACCGGCCCCGCCGCGCCCGCCAGCCGGTGGAGCCCGAAGCCGTAGAGCCCGGCCAGGGCCAGCGCGGCGCAGCTCAAGGTGACAAGCCGATCCCGCGCGGTCGTCCGGCGCAACAGGATGGCCGGGGTGGCGGCGATGGCCACGGTGATCCAGGTCAGGCCATAGGCGCCCACGACGGCGGCGGCCTGCGACGGGGCTGACCCGGCCGCCCAGGTCTCTCCCGGCAGATCCCAGGGAAAGCCGGTGAGCACATGGCCGCGCAGCCACTCGAAGCCCGCCAGACAGCCGGCGAACGCCAGCACACCCGCCGCACCGCGCGGCCTGAGCCAGCGATAGAGTCCCGCGGCAGCCGCCCAGAACAGCGCCAGACCCGCGGCCATCAGCACCAGTGCGATGGGGGCCATCCAGCCTTGCTCGCGTGCATCGACCATGAACGGTTCGGTGATCCAGCAGACCGCCACGGCGAAATAGCCGACCCCGCCCAGCCATCCGCGCAGCAGGGCGGACCGGACCGGTCGGGGGCCGTCGGCATCGATCAGCGCCAGCAGCAGGCCATAGCCCAGCAGCCCCGGCAGGATCCCGAACGGCGGGTGGGCCAGGCCCGCCGCGGCGCCCGCTAGCAGCGCCAGCGCACGGCCCGTCCAGCCCTGGGTCCAGTCTCTTGCCAAGGCCATCGGCGGCGTCAGGCCGGCGGCGCGGCGTCGGCCGTCACCCGGCGCACCCTGACCCGCTTCACCCGGCGCGGGTCGGCAAAGAGCACTTCGATGGTGAAGCCGCCCGGGTGGACGATGGTCTCGCGCCGCTGCGGCACATGGCCGGCCAGGGCATTGACCAGACCCGCGACGGTGTCGATCTCTTCGTCCAGGTCGGGCGGCGCCAGATCGACACCCTCGCCCAGCGCGGCCTCCAGGCCCCGCAGCGGAGTGCGCCCGTCGACAACCCACCCGTCGCCATCCTCGATGATCGGTGAGAAGCCGTCGTCGGCCGCGTCATCGTGCTCGTCGGCGATCGCGCCGACCAGGGTCTCCAGCAGGTCCTCCAGCGTCACCAGGCCGTCGGTGCCGCCGAACTCGTCGATCACCAGGGCCATATGGGTCTGCCGGGCGCGCATCTGGCCCAGCAGTTCGGAGGCGCGCATGGAGGCCGGCACATAGAGCACGGGCCGCACCAGGCTGTGGCGACCGATCAGCACCCGGTCGGCGGGCTGGGGCCTGCGCGCCTTGCGGGCCAACAGCTTGAAGACGTCCTTGACGTGAACCACGCCCACCGGCTCGTCCAGCGTCTCCTTGTAGACCGGCATGCGGCTGTGCTCGGCCTCAACGAAGCGGGCGACCAGCTCGGCGAACGCGCACTCGCAGGCCACGGCGACGATATCGGCGCGCGGCTGCATGACGTCATCGACCCGCAGGTCCTGGAAGGCGCGCGCCTGGCTGACCAGTTCCCCGGTGGCCGCGGTCGGCGGCTCCGGCGCCTGCGGGTCTGCCGCCACCGCGCGCTGGCGGAACCGGTCGAACAACGACAGCACCCCGCGCGCCCTGCTGGGGGTTTCGGGTCCGGGTGCAGGCTCGGCGTCGGCGTCGGCCATGATCTCGCTCAGCGGGCCTCATAGGGATCGGCGATCCCCAGTCCGGCCAGGATCGAACGCTCGCGGCCCTCCATCGCCTGGGCCTCGTCGTCGCTCATGTGATCATAGCCCAGAAGGTGCAAGACCCCATGGGCCACGAGGTGCCGCAGATGATCGGCCAAGGACTTGCCCTGTTCGACCGCCTCGCGGGCGCAGACGCCATGGGCCAGGGCGACGTCGCCAAGCAACCGCTCCGGATTGGCCGGCGCTGGGAAGGCGAGCACATTGGTCGGCTTGTCCTGCCGGCGGAAGCGGGCGTTCAGCTCGCGCACGGTCTCGTCATCGGTGAGCAGGACGGTGACCCCCTCGCCGACCGCGCCCTCCGATTCGAGCGTCGCGGTCGCCGCGGCTCGCACCAAGGCTTCGGCGTCTTCCAGCGCCTGGCTCCAGGCCGGGTCCGCGATCTCGACGTCGATCAAATCGAGCGCCTGGAGTCCGACCCGGCCACCTTGGCGGCGTCGGCGTCGTAGGCGCGGACGATGCGCTCGACCAGCGGGTGGCGGACCACGTCGGCGGCGGTGAAGCGGATGATGTCGATGCCCTTCACCCCCTCCAGCAGGCCGACCGCGTGGGCCAGGCCGGAATCGCGAGGGTTCACCAGATCGATCTGGGTCGGGTCGCCGGTAACCACCATGCGCGCGCCCTCGCCCAGGCGGGTCAGCACCATCTTCATCTGCAAACGGCTGGTGTTCTGCGCCTCGTCGACGATGACGAAGGCCTGGCTGAGCGTGCGACCACGCAGGAAGGCGATCGGAGCGACCTCGATCTCCCCCTTGTCGCGGCGGCGGCGAAGCTGTTCGGCCCCCAGGATGTCGGTCAGCGCCTCCCAGACCGGCGCCATATAGGGATCGACCTTTTCGCCGAGGTCGCCGGGCAGGAAGCCCAGCCGCTCGCCGGCCTCAACGGCGGGGCGCGAGACGATCAGCCGGTCGACCTCGCCGCGCAGCAGCAGGCCCGCGCCATGCGCCACGGCCAGGAAGGTCTTGCCGGTGCCGGCCGGGCCCAGCCCGAACACAAGTTCATTGCGGGCCAGCGCCTGCAGATAGTCGGCCTGCATGGCGGTCTTCGGGGCCACCTGGCCGCGACGGCCCACCGGCAGGTTCCCAGGCCCGGGCGCGCCGCTGCGCGCATTGCCGATGGCGACACGGACATCGGCCTCGACGATCTCCAGCCCCTGGTCGGCGCGTGCGGCGATGGCCTGGACCGCCTGCTTGGCCTGGGCGCGGCTCTTGGCGTCGCCGGACAGCGAGACCCCGCCGCCGGGGGTTTCCAGCAGCACCCCGAAGGCGTCCTCGATCAAAGCGGCGTGGCGGGAATTGGCGCCGGCCACCGCGCGGGCGGCGGCGTCGGTGAGGGTGATGAATTCCGGGGCGCGGCTCAAGCGGGCTCCAACTGCGGCTGCACGAGCGCGCCTGCCAGGCTCATCCGGGCGGCCGCCTCGATCCGCACCGCAACGATCTGGCCGATCATACGATCCGGGGCCAGCGCGTGGACGGCCTGGAGATAGGGGCTGCGGCCGATCAACTGGCCGGGGTGGCGGCCCTTGCGCTCGAACAGCACCGGCAGCACCCTGCCCACCTGGCTTTCGTTGAAGGCGCGGGCCTGGGCATCCAGCAGGGCGTTGAGGCGCGCCAGCCGCTCATCCTTCACCGCCTCGGCCACCTGGCCCGGCATGGCGGCGGCCGGCGTGCCGGGGCGGCGCGAATATTTGAAGCTGAAGGCGCTCGCGTGACCGACCTCGCGGACCAGGGCCAGGGTGGCCTCGAAATCCGAGTCCCGTTCGCCGGGGAAGCCGACGATAAAGTCGCCGGAGATGGCGATGTCGGGCCGCGCCGCGCGGATCGCCGCGATGGTCTTCAGGTAACTCTGCGCCGTATGGGCGCGGTTCATGGCCTTGAGGATGCGGTCCGATCCGGACTGCACCGGCAGGTGCAGATAGGGCATCAGTTCGGCCACCTCGCCGTGGGCGGCGATCAGGGCTTCGTCCATGTCGCGCGGGTGGCTGGTGGTGTAGCGGATGCGATCGAGGCCGGGGATCTTCGCCAGCCGCCGGACCAGGGCTGCGAGCCCGCCCCCTTCCTTGTCGTTCGGGCCTTGGTCATTCGGGGGCGAATAGGCGTTGACGTTCTGGCCCAGCAGGGTGACCTCGCGCACGCCATGGGCGGCCAGATCCCGGGCCTCGGCCTCGATGGCTTGCGGCGCGCGGGAATACTCGCCGCCGCGCGTATAGGGCACCACGCAGAAGGTGCAGAATTTGTCGCAGCCTTCCTGCACGGTGAGGAAGGCGGTGACGCCGCCGGGACGTCGCTGCGGCAGGGCGTCGAACTTTTCCTGTGGCGCGAAGTCGGCGGCCAGCCGCTCGCCGCGCGCGCGATGGGTGCGCGCGATCAGCTCGTGCAGCTGATGATAGGCCTGCGGGCCGACCACCAGGTCCACGGCCGGCTGGCGGCGCATGATCTCCTCGCCCTCGGCCTGGGCGACGCAGCCGGCCACCGCGATGGTCATGACCGCCCCGTCCGCGGCGGCCCGGGCCTGCTTCAGCTCTTTCAGCTTGCCGAGCTCGGAATAGACCTTCTCCGTGGCCTTCTCGCGGATGTGGCAGGTGTTCAGCACCACCAGGTCGGCCTGGTCTGGCGTATCGGTCATGGCATAGCCCAGCGGGGCCAGCACATCGGCCATCCGCTCGCTGTCATAGACGTTCATCTGACAGCCGTTGGTCTTGATGAAGAGGCGCTTGGTGGGCGCGGGGTCGGACATGGATCGGGTTATGGGGGCGGGGGGCACAGGGCGCAAGTTTGCGGCTTCCCCCGGCACGGGGGAAATGTCGGCAATGGGCGAAGCCCGGCCGACAATGGGGGAAGTTTATTCCTTTAGCCGACTTCCCCCATCGACCCGCGACGCAAGCGCGTCTTGGGCCACTTCCCCCGTGCCGGGGGAAGATCCTCGATCATCCTACTTGTCCTCGATCGGCATGCCGTAGAGTTCAAGCCGGTGATCCACCAGCCGGTAGCCGAGCTTGCGGGCGATGGCTTCCTGCAGGGCCTCGATCTCGGCGTCGACGAATTCGACGACCTGGCCGGTCTTCATGTCGATCAGGTGGTCGTGGTGGGTCTCCGGCTGCTCCTCATAGCGCGCGCGGCCGTCGCGAAACTCGTGGCGGGTGATGATCCCGCTTTCCTCGAACAGGCGGACGGTGCGGTAAACCGTGGCGATGGAGATGTGCGGATCGACGGCGTGGGCGCGGCGGTGCAGTTCCTCGACGTCGGGGTGATCATGCGCCCCCGAGAGCACGCGCGCGATCACCCGGCGCTGCTCGGTCATGCGCATGCCCTTCTCGACGCAGAGCTTCTCGATGCGGTCCGACACGGGACTCGAACTCCCTGATTGCCGCGTAGGTCTAGGCGGCGCCGCGCGTCAGGTCGAGGCGCATCACCAGGGCGTCGGTGGTTCCGGCGGCGCCGCGGTCGTAATAGGCCTTGCGCAGGCCGGCGCGAACAAAGCCCATCCGCGCGTAAAGGTCGATGGCGGCGTCGTTGTCCACCGCGACCTCGAGAAAGGCCGACGCCGTGCCGGCCTGGCGCGCGACCTCCAGCGCTGCGAGCATCAGCGCCAGGGCGACGCCGCGCCGCCGCGCCCGCGGGGCGACCCCTACCGTCAGCACCTCGACCTCGCCGCCGGCCATGCGACCGAGGATGACGCCCAGGGCCTGGTCATCATCATCGGCGAGGAAGCCATAGATGCCGTCGCCCTCCAGCAGGTCTTCGAACTCGTCCTGCCGCCAAGGCTTGTCGAAGGCCATCGCGTGGGCGGCCGCCATGGCCTCGCATTCGGCGGCTGTCGCGCGAACCAGTCTCATGGGACCAACCTCACGCCGGCAGCTTGGCGTCGGGCGCGCGCAGGTAGAGCGGCTTCAACGGGCCGGGTTCGCGGCCGGCGGCCAGGCGCGCGACCTGCCGGGCGTCGGCGCCCTCGGCGGCGGCGACTGTGGCGCCCGACGCCAGGTCTGCCAGCAGCGCCGCCCCGGAGCCGAGCAGCGTGAAGGGCCGGCCCATGGACAGCTCGGCGATCCGCGCCGCGGCGGTCTCCGCGGTGACGGCATCGGGCGCCATCAACGCGCGGCCGTCCTCGAACGCCTGCAGATAGACCTGGCCCCGGCGCGCGTCGATCACCGGGAACACCAGGCCGGAAACCTCGGCGGCCAGGGCCTCCAGGGTGCCGATCCCCACCGCCGGCAGGTCCAGCGCCAGCGCCAGGCCCTTGGCGAAGGCGATGCCGACGCGCAGGCCGGTGAACGAGCCCGGCCCGACGGTCACCGCGATGCGCGCCAGCCGGTCGAAGCCGATCCCGGCCTGGGCCATCACGTCGCGGGCCATCGGGGCCAGCCGCTCCTGGTGGCCGCGCGCCATCACCTCGCGCGCCGACGCCAGCACGCGCTCCCCCTCAAGGACGGCGACCGAACAGCTGGAGAGGCAGGTGTCGAGCCCGAGCACGATCATCGGGCGGCGCTACACGATCCGGATAGCGGCTTAAAGAACTTGTTCGACCCCGGTGACCTCGGGAACATAGTGCTTGAGCATGTTCTCGACCCCGGCCTTCAGCGTCGCCGAGGAGGAGGGGCAGCCCGAGCAGGCGCCGCGCATGTTCAGGTAGACCACCCCGGTGCGCTCGTCGAAGCGCGAGAACAGGATGTCGCCGCCGTCCTGGGCCACCGCCGGGCGGATGCGGGTGTCCAGCAGGTCCTTGATCTCGGCCACCACCTGGGCGGTCTCACCCTCATAGACCCCCTCGTCATGTCCGACCGCATTGGGCCCGCCGGCCGCGTCATCGGCGCCGGCGAACAGCGGCTGGCCTGAGGTGAAATGGTCCATGATCGCCGCCAGGATCGGCGCCTTCAGGTGCGCCCAGTCGTGGGTCTCGCCCTTGCCGACCGTGAGGAAGTCGGGGCCGAAGAACACCCGGGTGACGCCCTCGATATCGAACAGCTCGACGGCTAGGTGCGAAACGGCGGCCGCCTCGGCGTCGCGGAAGTCGCGCGTGCCCTCGCCCATGACGTCGCGCCCGGGCAGGAACTTCAGCACTTCGGGATTGGGCGTGGCTTCGGTCTGGATGAACATGGGGCAGATGTGGCGTGCTGGAGAGAAGGATGCAAGTCAGGCCAGATCGGCGATCTCGTCGTCGGTGAGGTCGCCGGGCACCAGGGTGACGGGCACCTTGCGGGCGCCCCAGCTCACGCCCTCCTTGGCCAGGGAGGCCACCAGGGGCCCAGGTCCGCGCCCGCCGACCGCGGCGGCCAGCACCAGGATCTTGATGTCGGGGTCGTTGCTGATCACGTCGCGCAGGGCGTGGCGGACGCTCTCGGCATGCTTGATGATGAATTCCGGCGGCAGGCCGGTCTCGGCCATCACCAGTTCGGCGGATTTCTGCAGGACCGCCTCGGCCTCCTCACG